>CBDURI010000105.1:0-8791 GCA_965369435.1 uncultured bacterium | reverse complement strand
TGTCGTCCGGCGCATTTCGACGGCGTGACCACGGTCGTGGCCAAACTATTCAACCTGACCGGGCCCTGCACCGCAATGTTCGGCCGCAAGGACTATCAGCAGTGGAAAATCCTCTCGCGGATGGCGCGCGATCTCGACATGCCTGTCGAGGTCGTGGGATGCCCCATCGTTCGCGAGCCGGACGGCCTCGCTTTGTCCTCCCGCAATCGGTACCTGTCCGATGCCGAACGGGCTCGCGCGCTCGGCATCGTCTCTGGACTGCGAGCCGCCCACGATGCATGGGCCGAGGGCGAACGACACGCCGAAACCTTGCGCTCCCTCGCAGCGAAGCAAGTGCAACCGGATTTTGATCGAGTCGACTACGTGGCAGCCGTCGACCCAGACACACTCGTGCCCCCGACGGAGGCTCCGTCCGGTCTGTTGATCGCGGTGGCCGCGCATCTCGGAACGACGCGACTGATCGACAATGTCGTGCTGGGCGCAGATCCGCGCCCGTAGGCCGCGGCACCAACATCTGTCCCGCTCGATTCCATGACGTAAACGCATGGTTCGCGTATGCTGGAATCATGAGTCGACCACCCACCCCAAAACTCACCGCGGACCACCTGGCCGACATCGGCCTCTTCGGGGGCCTGAGCCAGGAGACGCTCGATGTCCTGGCTTCGTCGCTGCCGACGAGCCGTGTCGAAGCGGGCGAGATGGTCGTCTCGGAGGGTGACCAATCAACCCAAATGTTCGTGGTCATCGCCGGCGAGCTCGAGGTCATCAAGAAGGGCGAGTCGGGCGGCGACGTTCGGGTAGCCGTGCTCGGTCCGAGCGACTGGTTCGGCGAAATGTCGATCATCGACGTGCAGCCGAGGTCGGCCAGCGTGCGCGCCGTCGCTCCCACGTTGGTGCTTGCGGTCACCGCCGACCACGTGGAGAACCTGCTCTACCGGCGCGACGTGAAGGACTACGCGCTCTTCATCATGAACATCGCGCGGGAGCTCAGCCGACGCCTCCGGGTAGCCGATGGGATCCTCGCTCAGTTCTACACTGCGCTATCCCGCCAGTACGGCCCGGGTCAGCGAAGCTGAGTTGGTAGCTAGAGCACGCGCGGCGCCGGACTGGTCAGGCCCTGCAGCTCCTCACGCTCCTTGAGTGCCTCGAGAATGATGGTCGCCGTCTCTTCGATGGCGCAGTTCGTGACGTCGACGACCATCCACTCGGAGTGCTCGCGGAAGATCTCGTGCGCATACTCGAGCTCGGCTTTTACATGGTCGCGGAGGCCGTAGTTCGCATCGGACGGCATCCCGAGCTGTTGGAGGCGCTGCCCGCGGATATCCATCAGTTGATCGACGTCGACCGTGAGACCCACAACCCTGTAGCCAGGAAGCTCGTAGAGCTCGCTTGGTGGATCGACCCCGAGTACCAGCGGCACGTTGGCGATCTTGAGCCCGCGTCCTGCTAAGTACGTCGATAGCGGCGTCTTGCTCGTGCGACTCACGCCCACTAAGACCAGATCGGCCTTGCGAAGGTTGCGCGGCTCTTTGCCATCGTCGCTTTTGACCGCGAACTCAATCGCCTCGACGCGACGAAAGTACTCCTGCGACAGGGGCATCTCGGCTGTCGGGATATTGATGGGATCGGCTTCGAGGTAGTGCGCGACCTGACTGATCAGCGAGCCGATCACGTCCACATGCCTGATGCCGAGCTTCGTCGCCTCCTCGTTGAAGTGGTCGCGAAGCTCCGGGCGCACCAAGGTGAACACGACCATAGCCCCTTGGGCGGCCGCGTTCTCGAGGATGGTGGTCAGGCCGCGTCGATCTCGGACGCGGCGCTCGAGCTTGAGCCTGATGCTGTGTTCTGGAAACTGAAGGAGCGTTGCTCGGGTGACCCGCTCGGCCGTCTCCCCGGTGGAGTCACTGACGACGTAGATGACCTTCGCATCCATCGGCGCACGGTTCAGGCGCGGCGACCCAGCTTGCGTCCATGCATGCGATTGACGCGACGGCGGTTCTTCGCCTTGCGCTTCGCGTTGCGGCGCGCGGCCTTGTTGCGCTTCCGGGGCCGGTCGCTGTTGGCGATGTTCAAGTACATGAATGACTCCTAAGGGCGGGGTGTAGGGGATGGCCGCCGGGTTCGCAAGCCGTCACGGCGCGGGCGCACATTCCCCTAGATTATTACAGACTTCCCCTGCCCTACATTCGGCGCTGTCGATACAAAAAGGCAGGCAAACCGTGTCGAGAGTCAGCGGATCACCGTCTAGATCGGCACACGCCGCGCCGGGGAGGCAGCTCTCGGCCGCGGAGCACTTCGCCACACACAGCGAGAGCCCCGCGGAGGTCACGACACAGTCCCCGTTTGTGCCACACACGTCGCCGGGCATCCCGGGAGCCGCGCAATCAAACACGGTGCACCCGAAGCCCACCTGGCACGCGCCGGGCTCTTCGCCGATGAGCCCACACACGAAGTCTGCGTCACCGCAGGCTCCTTGGCCGAACGGGGAATAGCACTCGGCGGCTTCGACGCAGTCGTCGCCGATGTTGTTCTCTGTCACGTCGTTGAAGACGCCGGGAACGCAGGCACCAGTGGGGTCGTCGGGAATCCCGCCCCAGAAACAAGTGTACTCGTCGCGGCATCCCTGTGTATTGCCGAGATACGTGCTCGGATCGCCGGGGGTCGCGCCCGTTCCAACCTGGCAGCTCTCCGCACAAAGCGGGACACCGAGGCCAAGGGCCGCACAGATGCCATCTCCCGCGCACGGATCGACGTCGCATCGGATCTTGGAGCAGTACCCACCCGGAAAGCCGAAGAACTCTTCGTCCAAGCAAGTCCCATTGGCTTCGCATTGCTGGTTGGCGTCGCATGGAGCCCCCGCCTCTACCCCTGGTGTGCCGGGGTGCTCACAGCGATTCGTTGCGGGATTGCAGACGTAGGTGGACTCGGTGTCGTACACCAGTTGGTCGCCGGTCATGGTATCCGGATCCCAGGGGTCGAACTCTCCGTTGTCGTTGGTGTCTTCGCGGAACACCCGGCAGTCGTCGGTGGAGTTGCAGCCGGCGTCACACACATCGAAGAGGAGATCGCACTGGTACCCATCGCGGCAGGTACTGTTCGTATCTGCCTCCGCCCGACATCCGCGAAGGCAGATGTCGGCATCGCTAAAGGCCACTGTGCAAAGGCCACATTCTTGGGCGCATGCCTGGACATTCGCGGTGCCGCACTGGGTCGCCGGCCACGAGGGCAGGAGCACTGCGCTGCAATAGTTCCCCGGGAACTCGGAAACCGTGAAGCTCTCGCTTTCTCCAGGCGGGTAGTCACGGATCGGGTCAGCAGGCCCGCCCACCACGAAATCCTGCTGGGGCACGCAACCAAGGTCCCCATTGCACTCGAACGTTTCGCCGCGGCACTGGCCGCCGAGCTCGCCTCCTAGTGCGGGCACTTGGTCGCAAGCAAGCCCCCCATCCACGCCACCATCGGGAAGACTGCCGCCCGCGCCCGCTGCGCCACCCATGCCGCCCGCGCCTCCAGCACCCGTCGGAGAACCGTCGCTTCCGCAACCCGGGGTCAGCGCCATCGTCAATAAGCCACAAAGAAGAATTCGCATCACGGAGAAACCCCCACCTTGAAGATCACCTATCCCGCCGCGGGACGAGGAGCCAGTAGTCCAAGTCTAGTACGACATCCTCCTGATACACGTCCCTGCCGTCCTTGGAAACCTTCAGCGGGAATCCGGATTCGGTGGGGCGGACGTCTTTTAGCCCTACCAAGCGCACGCGAAGGGCCCCGCAGTCGGTCCGGCTCGGAAGGTCGGCTTTGTCGAGGATCTCGCTGTACGCGTAGATCGTATCGCCAGCGAACGTGGGGTTGGCGTGGGCTCCACCGTTCCACGCGAGGATGCCCAGGACCTTCTCCATGCCGTTGAACGACAGCGATCGCGCGATGCTGATCACGTGGCCGCCATACATTAAACGGCGACCAAATCGAGTGTCTTTGGTCTGCATCGCGTCGAAGTGAACCTTGGCAGTGTTCTGATAGAGCCGCGTCGCTGTTGCGTGCTCGGACTCCTCGATCGTCATGCCGTCGATGTGGTCGATCTTCTCGCCGGGTTCGTAGTCTTCGAAGTAAGCGCTACCGCCCGACGGCCAATCCTCGTAGCCACTCAAGTCGAGTTTCGAACAAACGACCAAATCCGCGGGGGCAACCTCCTTCGGCATGGCGGGCCGATCCGCTGCCCCGGTCGGCGTAGCGGGGTCCTTCTTGTTCACCATGACCCATCGGTAGAACTCGAGCACGGTCTCTCCGCGCTGGTTGGTCCCGACGGTCCTGACCCACACCACGCCGGTCTTGCCGCTGCTGTTCTCCTTCTTGCCGATGACCTCCGAGACCGATCGCAGCGTGTCGCCCGCGTAGACGGGGGTGAGGAACCGCACGCCGGCATAGCCGAGGTTCGCGACCGCGTTGAGCGACACGTCGTTGACGGTCTTTCCAAACACGATGTGAAACACCAGCAGGTCGTTGATGGTCTCTCGCGCGTACCCGAGCGAGCGGGCGAACTCCGCGGAACAATGGAGCGGGTAGCGAGACCCGGTGAGGCTGATGTAGGTCGCCGCCTCGCCCTCGGTGATAGTCCGGGGAACGGCGTGGACGAGCTTTGCGCCGACTTCGAAATCCTCGAAAAAATTGCCTGGATTGGTCTTCGCCATGTCTTTTCCTCGCTTGCGGACGACGGACTCTAGCACCGTTCAGGCATTGAATGGTATGAGGCGGCGGTGGACCTGGACAAAGAGCGCGCGCGCATGGTGGACCACCAGCTCCGCCGTAGAGGCATCACGGACAGCCGGGTGCTCGGCGCGATGGGAGAGGTGCCGCGTGAAGCGTTCGTGCCGGACGCGCGCAAGAAGGATGCCTACCTCGATGGCGCCCTGCCCCTGTCCCACGGGCAGACCATCTCACAACCCTTGATGGTCGCGATGTCGATCGAAGCGCTACGGCTCGAGGGCGACGAAACGGTCTTGGAGGTCGGCGCCGGCTCCGGCTACCAAGCGGCGGTCCTATCCAAGCTCGCCAACAAAGTGATCGCCATCGAAATCATTCCTGAGCTTGCCGACAGCGCGCGGCGGGTACTCGCCTCGCTCGGAATCGACAATGTGGAGATCATTTGCGCAGATGGGCGCAAAGGGTGGCCCGAAGGTGCTCCTTATGACGGCATCGTGGTGGCTGCCGCTGCCGAAGAGGTTCCCTCGGCGCTGATCGAGCAGCTCAAAGAGGGAGGGCGGCTCGTGATCCCCGTCGGCGGGGGGTCCGGGCAATCCCTGCAAACCTCGCGCAAACACGGCGGCGCACTCGAAACGGAGGAGCTCTGTCGCTGCGTCTTTGTGCCGTTGGTGCATGGCAGCTAGACTCCGGCCGCGAAGGAGCACCAATGAGCATGATCGTCTTTCGGTACCTGCACTTCTTGGGTATCACATTCTGGATAGGCACGGCGGTGGCTGTGGCGGTCGCCGCGGCGGCGCCGACGCCCTGGGAAAGCGGGATCGCTCAAGCGCTCCGCAAGGTGACACTCCGCGTGACCACACCCGCGCTGCTCTTTGCCTTCGCAGGAGGGTTCGGCATGCTGATCCCCGATTTCGCCGAGGTGTACGCGAAGCAAGGATGGATGCACACCAAGTTGGCGCTCTTGCTGGTGCTGGCCGGCGCGACCGGCGTGCTCACGGGCAAGCTCCGCAAATGGGCGGAGGGGCAAGAAGTGTCGGCAGCCACGTTCGGCCGCTTGGCGTGGGTGATCTCGATCCTCGCTGTCCTCATCGTGACCCTGGCCGTCTTCCGCCCGTTCTAAAACATGGAGGTCCGCGGGTACAGTCATCCCGACTTCCATGCGTTGCGGGATACCGTTAAATGGTGTGCGCCGTGGCATGGGCCCGGCGGTGCCGCGATTGCGGTGTATCACCGAGGGGAGCTCGTCGCTGACCTCGCGTGCGGCACCCGAGACAGGCAGGGAACCCCGTTCGAACCGGACACGCTCGCGCTGAGCATGTCCACCGGCAAAGGCGTCATGGCCACCCTGCTCCATCAGATGGTCGATCGCGGCCTGGTGGATCTCGAAGCCCCCGTCGCGAAATACTGGCCTGAGTTCGGCAAGAACGGCAAGGGCGGCATCACGCTGCGACAGGCCGCCTCCCACCGCGCCGGGCTCTACTCGATCGCGCGCATCATCGAATCGTCCGAGGAGATGTTCGACTGGGACCACATGGTGCGAGTCATCGAAGACATGTGGCCCGTGCACAAACCCGACACTGATTTTGGCTACCACGCGTGGACGGGCGGATGGATCATCGGCGAAGTGCTTCAGCGGGTGAGCGGTCAGCGCTTCCCCGAGTTGATCAAGGAGAACCTCGCTGACCCCCTCGGGCTCGACGGACTCTATATCGGCCTCCCACAAAGCGAGCTCCCACGCGTTGCGGAGTTCTTGATTCCAACGCTCCCGCGCAAAGTCCTCCGCGGAAGGCCACGCGGGCTGAGAAGCAAGGTTCGTCGCACCGCCTCGACCACGGTGCGATGGCATTCCGCGCTCGGACACGCGGTCGATGCAATGATTCCGCCTGGCCTCGGAGACGTGCTCGGGGATCCACGGTGGCTCACCTCGGTCATCCCCTCGGGCAATGGGGTGTTCAATGCTCGCTCCTTGGCGCGCCTCTACGGAGCGTTGAGCCTCGGAGGGACGCTCGACGGTGTGCGTCTGCTGTCACCTTCCACGCTCGCCGAAGCCGCGGAGGACCAAAACCCACGCATCGGCCGGGTCATCCCCTTCCCTCTTCGATTCAAGGTCGGGTACATGCGACCGGTCTCGCTCGGCCTCCGCGTCTCGCTCGGCAGGCGCCGAGTCGACCTGGGCGTCGCGAACCCGCACGCGTTCGGACACTTCGGGTTCGGCGGTTCCGGCGCATGGGCTGACCCCGAAAGGGAGCTGGGCGTCGCGATCGTTACCAATTTTTTCGGGGGACGGATCCCCGGCGACTTGCGGCCCGTCGCGGTGGCGACCGCATCGTCACGTTGCGCCGACCGACGCTCGAGCTGAATTCGCCGTTGCAGCGCAAAGCGCCGTGCAGTAACTAACGCGTGCATGCCACTGCTCGCGCTGCTCTTCTTCATCACCGCGATGCTCTACGCGGCCGTCGGCTTCGGGGGAGGCTCGACCTACAACGCCCTGTTGGTCCTCGGAGACACGGACTACCGCCTCCTCCCCTCGGTTGCGCTGGTTTGCAATCTCATCGTCGTCACGGGCGGCGTCTGGCAGTACTGGCGCTCGGGCGCCCTGAAGCTGTCGTTCGCGCTCCCCTTCGTCGCGCTTTCCATCCCGATGGCGTGGTTCGGCGGCACCATGCCGATTCAGCGCGAAACCTTCGTGATGTTCCTCGGACTCTCTTTGCTCGCCGCGGGCAGCGCGATGTGGATGCAGGCGCCTGACACGAAATCTTCCCCGCCAGGCTCTACGGCGGTCATCTGGTTCGTCGGGTTGCCGGTGGGCGGCGCGATCGGGTTCCTCTCGGGAATGGTCGGCATCGGCGGAGGCATTTTCTTATCTCCCTGCCTGCACCTGCTCCGCCTTGCAGATTCGAAGCGCGTCGCGGCCACCTCGAGCTTCTTCATCATGGTGAACTCGATCGCGGGGCTCGTCGGTCAAACGATGAAGCACGGCACCACCGCACATCTGAGCCAACTCACCGAGTACGCATGGCTGTTCGTCGCGGTCCTCGTCGGTGGCCAGATCGGAAGCCGCCTCGGTACGCAAGTGCTCTCCGGACGCATCGTCAAACGGCTCACCGCGGTGCTGGTATTCTACGTCGCCGGGCGCTTGCTCTATCTGAGCTTCGCGTGAACCCGCTTCATTTGGGCATCGACCACGACTTGGCGGAGCGGGACCCGTCACGAGGTCAAGACGCTCGCATGCGTGAATTGAGGATCGCGACGAGCGATCCGGCGCTCACCACGACGATCACGTAGGCCCCTCCACGATCGAAAATGTGGTTGTGCACTTGGTAGAGCAAGAGGCTTGCACCAATGCCGACGCCGTAACTCAACCAAGGCTGCTCGCGCCAGACGATCTTCTGCCGCTTGGTGACGACTGCAACCAGGGGCCAAAACGAGGTTGCCGCCACATAGGCCCGGTACGGCTCTCCCATCTCGGCGACGAGCCGTCGGTCTTGGTGCAACCCGCCGACGAACGCAAGAACGGTCACCCCAACGAAGAACACAAACGTCACCGTGGTCGGAGCGAGTAACGCGTGTGCAGCCGCCCAAATCGCGATGCCCGAGAAGAACGGATGCCGCGTGATCTGCTGCACCCCGCGCACCGGCCTTACGCGATGGCGGAACAGGGCCATCGGAAGCGCCGGGTAGATCAGGATCGCCGCGACGAACAGCGAGAAACCGGCCACGGACAGCGCGATCAGGGCCCCGCGCACGGGCGGAATCGTGACCGCGAAGGCCAGCTGCGGATCGGCAAGGCGGTGCAGCGCGACGTAGTGGACCAACGCGGCGAACGTGCCGATGGCAATCGCCGAGTAGACGGCGACGAAGGCGCCCTCACCGAGAGTACGGACGAGACGGCGACGGATCGGCCCCAGCGTGAGCACGACGTGGGTGCCACCGAACAAAAGCCACAACAGAGCCGTAACCCATCCTTCTTCCATCGGCTTGCACTAGCGTACGACGGTTTGTGCCCGTTCTCCAGGGGGGCTGCTAGACTCCGGCGCGTCATGAAGGTTCTCCACGTCTGCGCGGTGGCGTTCGGGCTCGAGACCCTGCT
>CBDURI010000104.1:0-8838 GCA_965369435.1 uncultured bacterium | reverse complement strand
CATCGGGTTCCAGGCCGACGCGGACGTCGTGGTGTTCGGCGGCATGGGGCTGATCTTCGACGACTACTACTTCTTCCGTACCCAGTTCGAGGAGCACGGGGTGTTCCACCGCACCGTGATGTTCGTGAACCAGGCCTCCGATCCGATCGTCGAGCGCTTGAACGTGGCGGACATGGCGCTCGCCGTGGCGGAGAAGTTCGCGGTCGAGAACAATAAGCGCGTGCTGGTGCTCCTCACCGACATGACGGCCTACGCGGATGCCATGAAGGAAGTCGGTGTGGCCCAGGAGAAGATCCCAGCCACTCGCGGCTACATGGGCGACCTCTACACCCAGCTGGCCAAGCGCTACGAGAAGGCCTGCGACTTCAAGGGAGCGGGCTCGGTCACGATCCTCACCGTTACGACCATGCCCGGCGACGACATCACGCATCCGGTCCCTGACAACACCGGCTACATCACCGAGGGCCAGTTCTACCTTCACGACGGCGTCATCGATCCGTTTGGTTCGCTCTCGCGGCTCAAGCAGCACGTGGTCGGTAAGGTCACGCGCGAGGACCACGGCCAGATCATGAACACCATGATCCGCTTCTACTCCAGCGCCCAGGAAGCCGAGCAGAAGCAGCAGATGTCCTTCGAGCTCTCCGACTTCGACGAGAAGCTGCTGCGCTTTGGCAAGCTCTTCCGCGAGCGCTTCATGCGGATCGAGGTGTCCCTATCGCTGGAGCAGGCGCTCGATCTCTCCTGGAAGACGCTCGCTGAATGCTTCGAGCCCCAGGAGTTGCTGATGAAGCAGGAACTGATCGACCGCTACTACCCGAAGTGATCCCCATGGCCAATCTCAAGCTCAGCAAGAGCGCCCTCCAGCAGGAGCGCAAACATCTCAAGCTCCACGAGAGCACGCTGCCTTCCCTCGACCTCAAGCGTCGGCAGCTTACCGTGGAGCTCGCCAAGGCGCGACGCGAGCACGCCGAGGCGCAGCAGGCCGTGGAGGAGCTCGAGACGACTATCGGCCAGCAGCTCCCGATGCTCGCCAACCCCGACATCGACGTTAGTGGCCTCGTGACGATGAAGGACTACGAGCTTGGCGAAGAGAACGTGGTCGGCGTACGCCTGCCCATCCTCACCCGTATTGAGTGCAGCGTCTCGAACTACTCGCTGCTGGCGAAGCCGGCCTGGGTGGACGTGCTGGTCGAGCGTCTCAAGGACGCGGCCGAGCAGCGCACGCGCGTGCTCGTCGCCGCCGAACGCGCGCGCATCCTCGAGTACCAGGAGAAACGCGTGACCCAGCGGGTCAACCTCTTCGACAAGATCCTGATCCCCACAGCGAAGCAGAACATCCAGCGCATCCAGATCTACCTGGGCGATGCCGAGCGGGCGGCGGTGGTGCGCTCCAAGCTAGCAAAGGGCAAGCAGGCGCAGCTCCGCGAAGCGCAGCTGCGGGAGAGCGACGGCCTGTGAGCATCGTGGACCTCGACAAGGTGACCCTGGTCGGGCATCTGCACGACAAGGAAGAGGTGATTGTCGGCCTCCAGGAGTTTGGCTGCCTGCACCTGATCCCGCTGACGCCGGAAGGTGAGGCTGCGGCAGACGCGGGTCCATCCAAGGACGCGAAAGAGGCGCTTCGCTTCCTCGCGAGTGCACCACAACGTCGGCGGCAGGTGACGGACCCCCAGCGTTTCGACGCCCTCCAGGTCGCAAGCGAGGCGCGGGACCTGCAGCGCCGCCTCTTCGAGCTGCGCAACGAGCGCGACTTTCTTTCCACGCGCATCGATAACCTCGCGCCCTGGGGCGACTTCGAATTCCCGCCCCTGCAGACGCTGGGCGGACAGCGGCTCTGGTTCTTCCAGGTCCCACACCACCAGATGAAAGACGTGTCGACGACCGAGCTGCGCTGGGAGGTCGTGCAGAGAGATCCGCGCTTCTGCTACGTCGTCGTGGTCTCGGAGGACGAGCCCGAGGGCATGCCGGTGGCGCGCGTTCACACCGGCGCGAGTTCGCGCCGCGAGCTGGTCGAGCGCATCGAGGAAGTGGAGGTGGAGCTCGAGGACGTCGAGGCCGGGCGCAGCAGCCTGACCCGTTGGTGTACCTTGTTCGGCCGCGCGCTCGATGGGCTCGAAGACCGTTCGGCGCGCGCACAGGCGGCTGCGCAGACCGCCGTCGCCGATCCCGTCTACGCAATCCAGGCCTGGGTCCCACACGATCGCATCGACGAGCTGCGCGCGTACGCCGGGGGCAAGGGTCTCGCGCTCGAGCTGTCGGATCCCGACGCCTCCGAGGATCCCCCCACTCTCTTCCACAATGCGCCGTCGCTGCGCGCGGGCGAAGACCTGGTGGCTTTCTACATGACGCCTTCGTACTGGCTCTGGGATCCTTCGTCGGTGGTCTTCCTATCCTTCGCAGTCTTCTTCGCGATGATCCTGGCCGACGCGGGCTACGCCCTGCTGCTCGGCGGCATCGTTCTGGTCTACTGGAAGAAGATGGGAGGCTCTGACACCGGTCGGCGCTGGCGTATCCTGCTGTCGGCCCTGGCTGGCGCCACCGCCGTCTACGGCGTGCTGGCAGGCAGCTACTTCGGCGTGTCGCCGGCGCCCGGCACGTTGCTCGGTCACCTTCGCGTGCTCGATCTCGCCGACTTCTCCGTGATGATGGCGCTCTCCATCGTCATCGGCGGCGCACACATTGCCTACGCGAGCCTGATGGACGGCCTACGCTACCCGCGCTGGCCGCAGCGCCTTCCGCCGTTCGGCTGGGCCGGAATCATCGTGGGCGGCGTCGCCGCGTGGGGCGGCACGCAGCTCGCGAACCAGGCCCTGCTCTACGGCGGAGCTGGGCTGGCGGCCCTCGGCCTGCTGCTCGTGGTTGGCTTCTCGGGATATGGTGAGAAGCCCCTGATGCGGGCCGTGAAGGGCGTCTCGGCTCTCACGGGTCTTACCCGTGCGTTCGGCGATGTGCTGAGCTACCTGCGCCTGTTCGCCCTGGGGCTCGCCTCCGCGTCACTCGCGGCCGCCTTCAACGGCATGGCCCGCGACATCCACCAGGCCGTGCCGGGCATCGGTCTCCTGTTCGCGCTGCTTGTTCTCCTGCTCGGCCACGCTCTCAACTTCGTCCTGAGCATGTCGAGCGGGTTCATTCACGGGCTTCGGCTCAATGTGATCGAGTTCTTCAACTGGGGCGTGAAGGACGAGGGAAATCCATATCGCCCCTTCGAACGAAAGGAGAGCCAATCGTGAACGACTTCATCTTGACACTCGGCTGGATCGGCATCTACGCGCCGCTCGCGCTCGGTTCGATCGGCAGCATGGTGGGCGTCTCGCGCGGCGGCATGGCGGCGTGCGGAGCGCTGCTCGAGGTCGAGAGCGGCTACGGTCGCTTCATCGGCGTCTCAGCGATGCCGTCGTCGCAAACCATCTACGGCATCGTGGTGATGCTGACGTTGAATGTGGATCTGACCACTGAGAACGCGCCGGGAATCTTTGGCATCGGTCTGCTCGCGGGCCTCGCGCTGATGCTCAGCGGGTTCGCCCAGGGCAATGCCTGCGCGGCTGCGATCAACGCGTCCAAGAGCAAGCCGGAGATCTTCGGCATCTCGCTCGCTCCGGCGGCGGTGGTTGAGGGCTTCGCCGTGTTCGCGTTCGTATTCGCTCTCGTGCTGGCTGGGTCGGTGCCGGGTATGGGGAACTGAGCCATGGCGAACGAGACTCCCCAGGCATCCGGCGTCCAGGATCTCATCGCGCGGATCCGCGACGACGGCGTCCGCGCCGGCAAAGAGGAAGCGGACCGCACCTTGGCCCAGGCGCGTCGCGAGGCGGCGCGTGTGGTGGCCGACGCCAAGGCCGAGGCCGAGGAGATGCGCCATGAGGCGTCGGCGGAGATCGAATCCGTCAAGCACGCGGCACTCGAGGCGCTGAAGCTGGCGGCGCGCGACACCGAGCTTCAGCTCCTGGCTACGGTGCTGGCCGCGTTCGAGAGGCACGTGAGGCACCTGATCGCCCCGGTGACGCACGACGGCAGCTTCATGCGAGCGCTCGTGCTCGTGCTGGCCGGTCACGCGGTTGAGGATTACCTGAAGGACCAGCCGCTTCAGATCTTGGTATCCGACCTGCTGGCGGGCAAGGAGCGCGAAAACGAGGAGCTCGACAAGGTCATCCGCGAGGGTGTCCTCGGAATCTCCGGCGACATGTTGCGGGAGGGTGTGGAGCTCATCCCCTCGAGCGAGGTTGCAGGCGGTGCGCGGGTGCGTGTGGTCGGCGAGGACCTGGAGATCGACCTGACGGACGAAGCCGTCTCCAAGTTGCTGCTGAAGCACCTGCTGCCCCGCTACCGCGCCATCCTGGAGGGCCCGGAGTAGATCCCTATGGCCGCGGCGACCTACTACACCCTGGTGTCGAGCCTGCCCCAGCTGCCGCACTTCGAACGTGCCGAGTGGCTGCCGCTCAGTCGCAAACAGCTCGACCAGCGGCTCTCCATGCTGACGCTCGAACATTCGGCGCAACTGCGTTCCGCCGAAAGTCTGGTGCAGTGGCAGCCCACCGCGCGCACGAGCGAGCAACTCGTCGAACGCTACAGGCGGCTGCTTCCACAACTCACCTACGCGGCCGTGCGCGAGTTTGTCGAGCACCGTATGTCCCAGCGCACGGCCCTGGTCGCGCTGCGCCGGCGCCGGCGCGGGCTCGGTCCGCCGGCGCCCGACGAGGTCTGGGGCGTCGGGCCGTGGGTGCGGCGCATTTCGTCCGCCTGGGACCGCGCCGACCTTGGACTCGGTCCGGTCTTCCCTTGGGTGGAAGAGGCGGCTAAGCTGCTCGAGACGAACGACGCCCACGGTCTCGAGCGACTGCTGATGGACGCGGAGTGGACTCGGCTCGGTCGCATCGCGGAGCGCAGCCCCTTTGGATTGGAGCCGGTGATCTCGTTCGTGTTCCGCTGGGGCATCCTGCAGCGCTGGCTCTCGTACGATGCGGAGGCGGCCAAGATCCGCTTCCAGGAATTGATCTCGGAGGTAACTCGTGAACACTAGTAGCACTTTGCCTGACGCCGCTCTTCCCCGGGCCCCGATCGTCGGCGTCCAGGAGAGCCTGATCAGCATCGACGTGAGCCAGACCCCCGTCATGAAGAACGAGGTCGGCTACATCGTTCTCGGCGAGGAGCGCCTCAAGGCAGAGGTGCTGCGCATCCAGGGTGACGTGGCGGACATGCAGGTCTTCGAGGAGACGCGTGGCGTCAAGGTCGGGGACCCAGTCGAGCTCACCGGCGAGATGCTCTCGGTGGCGCTCGGGCCAGGGCTGCTGGGTCAGGTCTTCGACGGGCTCCAGGTGCCGCTGGCGACGGTGGCCCACGAGCACGGCTTCTTCCTGCCCCGCGGTGTTCAGGTGGAGGCGCTCGACCACGAGAAGAAGTGGAGCTTCGAGCCCAGGGTCTCCACGGGCGCCCGGCTCGTCGCCGGTCAGGTGCTCGGGTCGGTGCCGGAGGGTGCGTTCGCGCACAAGATCATGGTTCCGTTCGACGAGCTGGAGCCCGTCGAGCTCACCTGGATCCGCAGCGGGAGCTTCACCGTCGACGAACCGGTGGCCCGCATCAAGCGCGCGAACGGTGAAGAGCGCGACGTCAGCATGATGCAGCGCTGGGCCGTGCGCCGGCCGATCCCTCAGGCGATGCTCCAGCGGCGCATCGTCGAACGCCTGTACCCGACGGAGCCCATCACCACGACTCAGCGCATTGTCGACACAGTCCTACCGATCGCGCGCGGCGGTACGGGCTGCATCCCTGGGCCCTTCGGTGCGGGCAAGACGGTGCTCCAGAACTGCATTGCGCGGCACTCAACGATCGACGTGGTCATCATCATCGCGTGCGGTGAGCGCGCGGGTGAGGTCGTGGAGACCATCAAGGAGTACCCGGAGACAGAAGACCCTCGCACCGGCGGCTCACTGATGGACCGCACCATCATCGTCTGCAACACGTCGTCGATGCCCGTGGCCGCCCGCGAGTCCTCGATCTACACGGGCCTCACCATGGCCGAGTACTACCGGCAGATGGGCTACCACGTGCTCTGCATCGCGGACTCGACCTCGCGCTGGGCGCAGGCGATGCGCGAGACGTCGGGTCGCATGGAAGAGATTCCCGGTGAAGAGGGCTTCCCCGCCTACCTGGACTCCGCGGTCCGTAACGTCTATGAGCGCGCCGGCGTGCTGCGCACGCCCGACGGCGACGTGGGAAGCGTCACCCTCATCGGCACCGTCTCGCCCGCTGGCGGCAACTTCGAGGAGCCTGTCACACAGGCCACGCTCTCGACAGTGAAGACCTTCCTCGGCCTCTCCTCGGAGCGAGCCTACAAGCGGTTCTACCCCGCCATCGATCCGCTGATCTCCTGGTCGCGCTACCTGGACCAGCTCGAAGGTTGGTTCAAAGAGAACCTCGGGGACGACTGGGTGCCGAGCGTGAAGGTGCTCCGGGAGCTGCTTTTCGAGGGAGACTCCATCAACCGCATGATGCAGGTCACCGGCGAGGAGGGCATCTCGATCGAGGACTACGTGAAATGGCAGAAGTCGGTGCTGCTCGACATGGTCTACCTCCAGCAGGACGCGTTCGACAAAGTGGACGCCTCGATGTCCCGCGAGCGCCAAGTGGAGAGCTTTCGCTTCCTGAAGGACCTGATCGACAACAACTACGACTTCGCGGATCGCGACCAGGCGCGCAACTTCTTCACGCAGATCACCAGCCTCTACAAGAACTGGAATTACAGCGCCCCGGATTCGCCGGAGTACGAGCGCTACCGCTCCGAGATCACGCAGCTCGCAGACCAGCACAGAGTCCGAGCCGAAAGGGGCCTGGCCGGCGAGGCGCCCGATCCCGAGACCCCAGCTGCCGAGGAGTGAGTCATGTCGGACAAGAAGATGGACTGGAAGCCGCCGGAAAAAGGCAAGAGCAAGAAGGCAGGCGCACCCGAGCAGCTGACGTTCGGGCACCAAGTGCCCCAAGTCTACTAGGGCGATCCATCCGGCAACTACTCGAAGCTGACCGATTCTCGGATGGGCTGTCGCGCGAGAGCCGCGCGCCCGACGCGCTGGATTCCCAAGACGAAAGCGGCAGTTCTCAGGTCCACCGACTTCTCTTTTGCCACGTTCCGGACGGCGGCATAGGAACCGACCATCACCTTTTCGAGTTCGTCGTTCACCCGACTGAGCTCCCATCGGAACTGCTGGATGTTCTGCGCCCACTCGAAGTAGCTCACTGTGACGCCGCCGGCGTTGGCCAAGATGTCGGGTACGGTGATGACGCCGCGTTCACGCAGGATCTCGTCTGCCTTGGGCGTGGTGGGGCCATTGGCGCCTTCGACGATCAGGGTCGCTCGCACGTTTGCGGCGTTCTCCTCTGTAATGGAGTCTTCGAGCGCCGCGGGGATCAGCACGTCAGCCGGCCAGGTGATCACGTCAGGCCCGTCGAACGCGGCCCCTCCGGGGAAGCCATTTACCGTGCGATGCTCGGCGGTCCAAGCAACCAGCGCCGGGACATCGAGGCCTCCCTTGTTCTCCACGGCCCCCAAGTGGTCCGCCACGGCAATGATCTTGCCGCCCTGCTCTGCGATCAAACGCGCGGCATGGCTGCCAACGTTTCCAAACCCCTGCACTGCCACAGTCACGTCGGCCAAGCTCTTTTTCTCATCCTTTAGCGCTTCGCGCAGCGCGTACATCACGCCCCGGCCGGTTGCTTCACCACGACCGAGTGAACCGAACAAATCGACGGGCTTCCCGGTCACGACGCCCGGCGAAAAACCATAGTGGCGCGAGTACTCGTCCATGATCCACCCCATGACCTCCGCATTGGTGTTCACGTCGGGCGCGGGGATATCGAGCGTCGGTCCGATGGTCTCCTTGATGCGTTCAACAAACGTGCGGGTGACCCGATTGAGCTCGGTCTTGCTCAGGGTACTGGGGTCGCAGTTGATGCCGCCCTTGGCTCCGCCAAATGGAACCCCGGCAATCGCGGTCTTCCAGGTCATGAGATTCGCGAGCGCCGACGCGTGATCCTCGTCCATTGTCGGGTGGTACCGGAGTCCCCCTTTGTATGGCCCACGTGCATTGTTGTGCTGGGTGCGAAATCCAACGAAGTGGATGAGCTTGCCGGCGTCGTCCTCGGTAACGAGCTCGACCTTCACCACGCGGTGAGGGGTGATGAGGATCTCGCGAACATGGTCGCTGAGACCCAAGACATCTGCGGCTTGGTTGAAGTAGTGGTGGCTTTCTTCGAGCATAGGCGCCGGAGACTAACCCATTTAGGGGGACGGTTTTCGGAAATTCAGTACTTCCGAAGAGCGGCCGCCAATGTCCAACGCAACAAGACTAGGCTTGCGCAGGAGCCGGTTCGTCTTTCTTGGCCCCGAAGAAGATTGCGTAGAGCACGGGCACGAACACCATCGTGAGCACGGTAGCAACCGCCAAGCCACCGACAATCGTGACGGCCATGGCAATGTAAAACGCGTCCGTGAACAGCGGGATCATCCCGAGGATCGTGGTCGCCGCGGCCATCGCCACGGGGCGCAACCGACTCGAACCACTATCGAGAATCGCGTCATACGTCGACTTTCCTTCGCGGCGCTGCAAGTCGATTTCGTCGACGAGCACGATGGCGTTCTTGATCAGCATCCCCGACAAGCTGAGGAAGCCCAGCAATGCCATGAAACCAAAATGCTGGTCGGTGAGCAGCAACCCGGCGGTCACACCGATGAGGGCCAGCGGCACGGTGAGCCAAATGGCCAGCGGCTGACGGATCGCGTTGAACAGCCCGATGACGATCAGCCCCATGCCGCCGAACACCACGACGTCCGCGTCGGCCTGGAACCCGATG
>CBDURI010000103.1:0-8886 GCA_965369435.1 uncultured bacterium | reverse complement strand
GTCCGAGATTGAGCGTGATCGAAGCAGCACTCCTGCTGTGTCTCATCGGCATCGTGCTGGCGGTGTTCGTTCCTACGTTCCTCCGCCGAGTCCGCACCAACAAGATCAACGAGGCCGCCGAGCTTCTCCAGGACATGAGCAACCGCGCCGCCGCCTATTACGCGACGTCCTGGGACGACGGGCAGCGCTACTGCCTACCACCGAGCGCCGGCCCGACGCCCGCAGTGCCAACGGTCGAGTTGGTAGAAGTCGATTTCTTCGCGGACGACGAAGCGGGCCACTCCACATGGGAAGCGCTCGGCTTCCAACCGGACCGGCCGGTCCGGTACAGCTACGCCTACAGGCCCAGCCGCGACGGTTGCGCGCTCGGCGGAACCGAGGAGGTAGTCACGATCACCCTTCGCGCGGAAGGAGATCTCGATGGCGACTTCGTTCGGTCCACATTCGAGCGGCGCGCAACTCTCGAAGCCCACGGATGGAAGCCGGCCAACTCGTTGCACGTACACCAACGAGTCGAGTGAGCCCTGCGACTGGCCTAGCGGCTTTGCCCTGATGCTATCGGCGACCTGACGCTATCGGCGACCTGACGCGATGCGGGCCTCGGCGTTGACGAGCGCGGTCATGATCTCGCCGGACGCCCGGCGAAGCGCCGGCGGCACATGGTCGCCAAAGCGGTCCGGGTGAAGATCTCGAACCAGCTTGCGGAGCGCGACGCGAGCGTCCCTCCGCCCCGCGCCTTCGGGAAGGTCGAGGAGCGCGTGAGCCGATGCCTGCCTGCGCAACTCTCTACGTTTTCGGAGAAGCAGCGGATAGGAGCCTCCTCCCTTCGGGGAAGCGGCGCCCATCAGCTTGAGCATCCAGAGAAAACGGTACCCGGCGAGGCCACATCCGGGAAGCGCTGAGAGCTCCTCTGCCGGCACGCCACGCCTCAGCCAAAACAACACCGACGTCTCCTCGGGGCGAAGCTCTGCGCCGCGTGAGAGCGCCTCGCCGGCTTCGGTGAGGTGATAGACGGCGTCCCCGACCTCCGACCGCACCCTTGCCGTGTCCACGCCCTTCACGGCCGCTCGCATGGTCTGCAGCGCAAGCGTTCGAGCGGGGATCGGGTCGGCGAGCTTCCACCATGCTGGCACGGAGGGTGCCTCTACGAACCGCAAGACGAGCCCGTCCCATGCGCTCATCTGCAAGACGCTCTGCAGCACCTGGCGAGGCGACGTGGCCACGCGGCGATCGACGTTCGCCCCCACGAGCTGACTCGACTCGAACGAAAGCGTCGCCCGGCGACCCTCGCCGTGAACGTGCAGCGTGCCGCTTGCACCTGCCCGATCGAGTCTCATCAGAACCCGGCAAACGGTCGTGGCGCTAGAGAGCGCGGGCATCACCCTCGGATATGCGATTCGCCGAGCGGTGGCCAGTTTTCAGCGGGACGCTGCGTAGCGAGGATCGCCCGGGCGCAACGCCAGCGCGTTTCGGATTTGGGCGAATCGCGCGGACACCGATGTGGGAGCGACGCCATACCGCCGAGCCACCTCGGCTTGCGTGCACCCCGGACGCTGCTCGACGACCGCAATCGCGTATTCGAGCGCCGCCGCCAAGACCTCGGGCTTGGTGACGCGAAGCGCGCAGTGCGCTTGCATGTCGGACCATAGTTGTGTGGCACGCTCGATTTGCGCGCGGGAATACCCCGCTTCGCTCATCTTGAGCTGGACCGTTTCGGCAACACGATCACCCGGGAGTCGGCGGACCGCCGCAGGCGCCGCGGGCCGGTCCGTAGCGCCGGCCTCGATCCATTCAACGAGCACGCGGTGATCTGGATTGCACGGGCCCTTCTCGATGGCGATCTCGGCAAGCGCTTGCGCTTGGTCGAGGTCGCCGAGGCGCGCTGCACAATGCGCAAGCGAGCCGATAATCTCGTCATGCTCCGGCTCGAGCTGATACGCGCGGCGAAGGTGGGGCTCCGCGCCGGCGGGATCGTCGAGCGCTACATCCATGAGGTGGCCCAAGTTGTGGTGATACCAAGGCGTCTGCGGCGCGAGGCTCGATGCCTCTCGATAACAACGGACCGCCACCTGATAGTTGCCAAGCAGTGCGTGGCACAAACCCATGAGCGCATGAACGACATCGTCGTCGGTGCAATGGGCGAGCACGCGGCGAAGGTGCAGCGCGGCCCGCCAAGGGTTGTCTTCCAGGCGAAGCTCGGCGAGATGACGGTGGGCGAAGAGCGATGCCTCGCTCCCCTCCTCCGCGGCCGCCGCGAGCTGCGTCAGCAAGCCTTCCGCTCGCTTGGACGATGCCTCGAGCGCTTCTTCAGCGCGCTCCCAAAGCTCTTCGACCGTGCTTGCCCGTTGGCCCATTGGTATTCGTATAGCCGGTCATTTTTTTGAACGCAAGAGTCGACAACTCGGAACACATACGCGGAACAGCGAGGACCGGTGACGCATCCGACGCGCTGTTGTCCACTTCGATTCCATGAAACTGCATTCGGAGCGTGCTTGAGGTATGCTGCGGACAGTTGATCCTCGGAGGTCAAAGGATGGCGAAACGATGATGCCTGAAGAATTCGACGAAAAGGGTTCCGCCGACCCCGAACAGGGAGAGCGGGAACGCCGCTGGTCCGAAGGTGTCCTTCGCGACACCTTACGAAAAGCTGTCGAGAAGGGCATCGAAGCGGGCATCGGAACGCTGCGAAGCGCGGATAGCGCACTTCGGGGAGTCACTCAGGACGGCAAGCTCCCCAAGGAGATCATCGGCTACGTGTTCGCATCGATCGACGAGACCAAAAACGCAATGGTTCGCGGGGTTGCGAAGGAAGTACGCGATTTTCTGGAAGCGACCGACATGGCGGGCGAGTTCTACAAGGCTCTGACTTCGTTGTCGTTCGAAGTGAAGACCGAGATTCGCTTCATCCCCAACGATGCGGGAGGCGTTCGACCCCAGGTAAGGGCCCGCGCAGTGCAGAAGCGCAAGCGGCGCAAGGGCGTGGTCGAAACCGAGCAGATCATCCCGCCCGACGATGCTGGCGAGACCTGAGCGCCATGAACGCATCCGGCAAAGTGTACCTGGTGGGTGCCGGCCCCGGCGATCCAGAGCTCATCACCGCGCGCGGGCTACGACGCCTGCGGGAAGCGGACGTGGTTCTTTACGACGCGCTCGTCCATCCCGATCAGCTGAGCGCGGCGAGGCCGGACGCCGAGCTCGTATTCGTGGGCAAGCGTGCGGGCCGGGCTAGCGAGCGGCAAAGCGAGATCAACCGGCAGATGGCCCAGGCCGCGCGCAAGGGCAAGACGGTCGTGCGCCTCAAGGGGGGCGATCCCTACCTGTTCGGCCGTGGCTCCGAGGAAGCCGAGCTACTGGCGTCCGAGGGGATTGCGTTCGAGGTGGTTCCTGGCGTGCCCTCCCCGCTTGCTGCCACCGCGTACGCGGGCCTCTCGCTGACGCACCGCGAGCTCGCGTCGAGCGTGGCGTACGTGACAGCGACGGAATCGGTCGAAAAGGATCGGGCCGGGCACGACTGGTCGAAGCTCGCCACGGCCACCCAGACGCTCGTGATTTTCATGGGGATGCGCAAGCTCGACTCGCTCATGAAGCTTTTGATCGAGCATGGGCGGCCTGCGGACACGCCCGTGGCTGTCGTCCAATGGGCATCACTGCCAAAGCAACGCACGGTCACCGGAACGCTAGCCGACATCCATGAGCGCGCGACCGGAGCGGGACTCGGCTTGCCAGCCCTCACGATCGTCGGTGACGTCGTGCGCTTGCGCGACAACCTTCGTTGGTTCGACACCAAGCCGCTGTTCGGAAAGCGGATTCTCGTGACGCGCGCGGCTCACCAAGCGGGGTCACTCGCCTCGCTGATTCGCGACGAAGGCGCACAGCCGATCTTGGCGCCGACCCTCCGCATCGCGCCCCCGCCCGACCTCGGGCCACTACGGGATGCGGTGACCCATCTCGATTGCTACGACTGGATCCTGTTCACGAGCAGCAACACGGTCGATGCGGTCTTCGCGGCGATTGGCGAAGCTCGGCTCGACGCGCGGGCGCTCGGCGGCATCAAGGCGTGCGCCATTGGGGTCAAGACGGAAGAGGCCCTGGCGTCGCGCGGCATCCACGCCGACTTGGTTCCCGAGGACGCGCGCGCCGAGGGCCTCATTGCCGCGCTCCGGCCCCTCCTCAGCGCTCGCACGCGTGTCCTGCTCCCGCGCGCCGAGGTTGCACGGGAGCTCCTGCCCGATTCGCTACGGGAGGCGGGTGCAGAGGTAGACGTCGTCTCGGCCTATCAGAACCTCTCGCCCGAGCCCAAAGAGGTCATACGCATCCGGAATCTCGTCGATCCCGCCGAGGGCGACGCTGTCCTGTTCACCTCCTCCTCGACGGTTCAGAACCTATTCGACGTGCTCGGGCAGGACGCAGCGAACCAGCTGAATACGCTCGACCTCTTTTCGATTGGGCCCGTCACGACCGAAACCGCCAAACGGCTCGGCCTTCGCGTCGCGGCCACATCACCTGACCAAACGATCGAATCACTGGTCGCAACCGTGCGCGCATACTATGCCCCACCCGAAGATGCCGATGCCCAAGTCTAAACGGTGGTGGCCCCTCACGCTTCTTGCCCTCTTGGGCACGTGGGGCACGGCTTGTGGCGATCCCTGCGGCGAGGCCGAGGACCGGCTGGTTCCGATGAGCGAGCTGCCCTGCAACATGACGAATGCCGATGGCGTATGGGAGTCACACCCGCTCCCGCCGATCACGGACGAGCAATGCTACTGGCTCGAGTTTCGCGGCTGCAGCAGGTATGAGGTCGAGCACCCGCTCGGACGGACACCGACTCTCGTCGTCGGCTACACCTCGTTCGACCCGGACGGCAGCTTCTCCACGCTGGGCTCGGGCAATAGCTTCGTCATCGAGGAAGCCAACGACTCGACGGTGACCGTCCGAAATGCCCAAAACCAGCTTTTCTACCTCAGGCTCGTGCTCGAGTGACCCCCTAGCGGATCGCGGCAACCGGCCTTAGATTGCCCAAACGCCTGTTCATCCCGGGCTGGGCGGGGCCACGGAAAGCGCTAAAATAGAGAATGGCCGACAGGTTCGAGAACGACGCCGGGACCGTCACCCAGGTCAAACCGGAGAAAAAGCTCAAACGCCCACGGCTCTACCGGGTTCTTCTGCACAATGATGATTACACTACCAGGGAGTTTGTGGTTCAGGTTCTGCACACCGTCTTCAATCGCGCCGAGCAAGATGCGATCCGTATCATGCTCCACGTTCACCACAACGGCGTCGGCGTCGCCGGGGTCTTCACACGCGAGGTCGCAGAAACCAAGGTCCAACGCGTCGAGCGAATGGCCCGCGAGCACGAGTTTCCCTTGCGCCTGACGATGGAGCCCGAAGAGGAGGAAGACACTTAGCCATGGCCGGTCCCGTCATCGACAAAGAGCTTCAAGCCACCCTTCGCAAAGCATTCGACCGCGCGGGGTTGATGCGCCACGAGTACGTGACGCTCGAGCACCTGCTCCTCGCCCTTACCGAGGACCCCGCGGCGTCGAAGGCGCTGCGAGCGTGTGGCGCCAACATTGGCCGCCTTCGAAAGCAGCTCGAGGGCTTCATGCAAGAGCGCCTGTCGCGTGTGCCCGAGGCCGTCACGGTGGAGCCGCACCAAACGCTGGCCGTGGAACGAGTCCTTCAGCGAGCGGCGATTCACGCGATCTCATCGGAGATGAAGACCATCGACGGAAGCAACGTGCTCGTCCAGATCCTCAAGGAGGAGGAGTCATACGCTGCGTTCGTGCTGCAAGAGGCCGGGGTGAGCCCTCTGGACCTCAAGCGCTACATCGCCCACGGCGTGGGGACTGACATCGTCCCCGGCGAGAGCGACGCCTACACCGACGCCGACTTCGACGAGGACGAGGACGAGTCGTCCGCGGGGCGCGATCCACTGGAAGCGTTCACGACCGATCTGATTGCCGAGGCCGCCGCGGGGCGTATCGACCCGTTGATCGGCCGCGACGAGGAGCTCGATCGCACCGTTCAAGTGCTTTGCCGCCGCCGCAAGAACAATCCCATCTACGTGGGCGAGTCCGGGGTGGGCAAGACCGCCATGGCGGAAGGGCTTGCGCGGCGGGTCTACGAAGGCCGCGTCCCCGAGGTGCTGGCAGGCGCACAGATCTACTCGCTCGACATGGGCGCCCTCCTCGCCGGCACCAAGTTCCGCGGCCAGTTCGAGGAACGGCTCAAGGCGATCATGAAGCGCCTCGAAGAGATCGACAACGCCATCCTGTTCATCGATGAAATCCACACCATCGTCGGCGCGGGCGCGACAACCGGAAGCTCGATGGATGCGTCGAACATTCTCAAACCAGCGTTGGCATCCGGCAAGCTCCGGTGCCTCGGGTCGACGACCTACACCGATTTCAAGCATCTCGACCGCGACCGAGCCCTGGCCCGCCGGTTCCAGAAGATCGACGTGCACGAGCCTTCCGTCGAAGACACCGTGGAGATTCTCAAGGGTCTCCGCCAGTACTATGAAGACCACCACGACGTGAAGTACGACGACGATGCCCTCGAGGCAGCGGCGCAGCTCGCGCAAAAACACATCGTCGAACGCTTCTTGCCGGACAAAGCCATCGACGTGATCGACGAGGCTGGCTCGCTCGAGCGCATGCGCCCCGAGAGCGAGCGGACGCATCGAATCACGGTCAAGGAGATCGAGAAGGTCGTGAGCAAGATGGCTCGCGTCCCGGTCGAATCCGTGAGCGCGAAGGAGCGCGACCAGCTCAAAGACCTTGGCCCCGAGCTTCGCAAGGTGATCTTCGGGCAGGACGCGGCCATCGAGAAGGTCGTCAGCGCCATCACCCTGGCCCGAGCGGGCCTGCGCGCGGATCACAAGCCCATCGGGTCTTTCTTGTTCGCCGGCCCCACCGGCGTTGGCAAGACGGAGCTGGCTCGACAGCTCGCTCGCGTAATGGGCGTCGAGCTCCTCAGGTTCGACATGAGCGAGTACGGCGAGCGTCATTCGGTGTCACGGCTCATCGGTGCGCCTCCGGGCTACGTCGGCTTCGACCAGGGTGGCCTGCTCACGGACGCGGTGCGCAAGCATCCTCACGCCGTCGTGATTCTCGACGAGATCGAGAAGGCTCACGGCGAGCTGTTCAACATCCTGTTGCAGGTGATGGACCATGCGAAGCTCACCGACAACAACGGGCGTGAAGCCGATTTCCGCAACATCGTGCTCGTCATGACGACCAATGCCGGGGCCTTCGAGGCGACGGAGAAGGTCGTCGGCTTCGGCGGCGACGAGCACACAGATTTCGCAAAGGGGCGTACGCGACAGGCGATCGAACGCATCTTCACGCCAGAGTTTCGCAATCGCCTGGACGCCTCGGTGTACTTCGACGGGCTCGGCAAAGACGTGATTCGCCGGGTTGTCGACAAAGAGGTCGCCCTGCTCAGCGACATGCTCCGCGACAAGCAGGTGCAGTTGGAGCTGAGCGAGGAGGCGCGGGAATGGCTTGCGACGCACGGCTACGACCCGCAGATGGGGGCGCGACCGATGGCGCGGCTCGTCGAGCAGAAGCTCAAAAAGCCGCTCGCCGAGGCGATGGTGTTTGGAAGCCTGCAAGAAGGCGGGACAGCGCTCGCCGAAGTCGAAGACGACGATATCGTTCTGTCCTTCCCAGCGTTGCGCTAGCATACGGCGTCCGCTGATGGCTGTGTACCTGCTCGACAAGGGACTCTCGTTCCCGGCCCCCGAAGACGCCAACGAAGAAGGCATCGTGGCGGTCGGCGGGGATGTGTCCCCGGAACGGCTCCTGGTCGCGTACAGGCACGGTATCTTCCCGTGGCCGGCGCGCGGTTATCCGCTGCTGTGGTTCTCCCCTGATCCACGTTTCGCGTTGACGCCCTCACGCACTCACGTGTCGCGCTCGCTGCGTAAGGTGGTCCGCAAAGGGCAGATTCGTGTCACTGCCGACACGGCCTTTGGCGATGTGATCAACGCGTGCGCGGCCGTGCCACGCCCCCATCAACAAGGCACGTGGATCACGCGTGAGCTTCAGGAGGGATACCTCGGGCTTCACGAGCTCGGATACGCGCACAGCATCGAAGCATGGCGCGACGACGAGCTCGTGGGCGGCCTCTACGGCGTGGCGCTCGGGGGGACCTTCGCCGGCGAGTCGATGTTCGCTTCGGAGCCAGACGCGTCGAAGGTCGCATTCACGACCCTGCTCGGGCACTTGGCGATGTGGGGCTTCCGCGTGGTCGACTGCCAGGTGCATACCGAGCACCTCGCCCGATTTGGCGCTACCATGTGGACGCGTGAACGTTTCCTCTCCGAATGGCGTGCGGCGGTCGACGAGCCCAGCGTCCTGGCGCCCTGGCAGCTCACGATGTCTCCCCAACAAGCGCTTGAACGACTGCAACCTGATGTATGATGCGAGCTGAGATGAAGGCGAGCTGGTTCGGAATTTGGGTAATCGCGCTGCTATTTTGCGCGCTCGCGCCGGCGCCCTCCGCCCGCGCCCAAGACGACCCTACCGCCGGGTCCGACGCCGGGTCCGCAGAACAGGCGGACGGTGACGCGGACGCCGGCAGCCAAGCGGCGCCCATCGAGGCTGCCTCCGACGCCAAGCGCATCGTGCGCATCCGCCAAGTCATCAAGCTCGACAACGAGCATCTGCGCTGGCTTCGAAGCGAGCTCCGCTCCCGGGCCGAGTGGTACGAAGGACTTGCGTTGGAAATGGGCGACCTTGCCGCCGAGCGCAACGATACGAAGGAGAAGCTCGAAGCCCTCGATGCAGACCCAGAGCCCGACTCGAAAGAGGTCGCCGCGCTTCGCACCGAGCTCGAGGAGATCGAGCAGGACTACGGCCTCTTCGATACGCAGACCGACCT
>CBDURI010000102.1:0-8918 GCA_965369435.1 uncultured bacterium | reverse complement strand
GCGTCGTTTCGTGAGCTGTGCAGGCGTGTTCTCACGCCAAAGACACGGTACTTGGTGCTCGACCTCGACCGAACGATTCACCTCGGCCGCGATCTCGGCCAGGACCTCGGTTGGGAGCTTTGTGCATACCAAGGATACGGGCGCGAGCACTTCGGACGCATCGAAGACCGGCAAGAGAGCGGGAAGTTCCTGCTCGACTGGGACCACCCCCGCAAGACGGCGCAGTATCTCGCTCGCAGCCTGAAGATTTGGGCGTATCCCGGCGCGTACTACGGCCTGTGGGGCAAGGCCGCTGCTCGGCTCGATTGGCTTCGTCGGCGCGGCTTCCGGCACTTCGTCGGTGACCCGGTGCGCGCGGCGCAACGTGTCCCGCAGCTCACCCTGCTCCGCCACTTGCAGACGACGTCAGAAGAAGTGTTGCATCGCCTCGCACAGCACGTCTGGCATCGTCACGAGCCCGATCAGGTGATCGACCGCGAAGACCTCGCATGGGTTCACGCCCAGTGGCCGCAACTCGAGGTCGTGCTCAGCAGCGCTTCGCCCAAGGCGACTGTGGAGGTCGCGGGCGATGCCCTCGGCGTCGACCACGTTCACTATTCGACGCTCGACCAGATCAACAGTGGTGAAGCCAAGATCAAGCGCCTCCGCGAGCTCTGTGACGGGGTGGGCGATCCCGGAATCGAAATTGTTGGCATCAGCGACACGAGCCGCGGAGAAGACCACTGCTGGGCGCAGCATTTCACGCGTGTAGTCGACATCAACAGCCCAACGCCCTTCCCCGCGATCGTCTCCAGCGACTCGCCGTTGCTCGAGGTGCACTCCGCCACCCTGCTGACCAGGCACGAGCGCGAACGGCGCGCCGCAGGCCATTCCGGCTACCTCGACGCCCGCCGCGAAACCCTTGCGCCGACTCAGAAGAAGCTCGAGCTCACCCGTGACGATCTGGAGCGCCGCCTCGGTTGGCTGCTGAAGCGTGTCAACGCACTTGCGAGCGCGCCGGGTCAGATCACCGGCGACATCGCGTACCGCCTTGCGGTGCTCCAGGAAGCATCCGCGACCCTAGTCCGCGCCTAGCCTTTTAGTTACTCGTCGTCGAGGACGCCGAAGTCGTCGTCTTCCTCTTCCTCGCGTTCGAGCTCGTCGAGCTCGCTGTCGTCCGCGAGCGCGTCGTCGCCTTCGAGCGCGTCGAGGTCGAGCTCGTCGTCGTCGCCTTCGAGCGCGTCGAGGTCGAGCGCGTCATCGTCGCCTTCTAGCGCGTCGAGATCGAAGCCAAGATCCTCGTCCTCCAGCGGCTCATCGAGGTCCACCTCGTTGGCTTCCAGCATGTTGGGGAGCCAAGTCGAGAGGGCCGGGACGTAGGTGACGATGATCAGTGCGATGCCCAGAAGGCCAATGAACGGCAAAACGGACCTGTAGAGCTGCGTGATCGGCTTGTTGAAGCGGAAGCTCGCGATGAAGAGGTTGAGACCGACGGGCGGCGTCAAGTAGCCGATTTCGAGGTTGAGCAGGAAGACGACGCCCAGATGGTAGGGGTCGACGCCGAACCCGAGGGCGATGGGCACGATGAGCGGCACCACGACGACAATCGCCGAGAAGATGTCCATCAACATGCCGACGCCGATGAGGAAGAAGTTCAACGCGACCAGGAACATGACCTGGGAGTGGATGATGCCTTCCATCGACTCGAGAATCATCATCGGCACGCGCGCCTGAATCAGGAAGGCCGTGAAACCGATGGCGGTCGACAGAATGATGAGAATGGCGCCGACCAGTGTCATCGACTCGCGGATGATGCGGGGGAGGTCAGTGCGGAAGCCGACGTCACGGTAGATCCACACCTCGATGAACAGGGTGTAGATGGCGGTGAACGCCGCAGCCTCGTGGATACGAAGGAGACCGCTGTACATGCCGCCGAGCAGTGCGACAGGAAGCAGCGCCTCCCACTTGGCTTCCCAGAAGGCCTTTAAGGCTTCGGCGCGTACGAACGCGGTCCGGGGCATCTTTTGCCTGATGCCGATGATCGAGCTGTAGATGGCCAGCGCGGCAACGCTGATGATCCCCGGAATCAGGGCAGCGAGGAACAGCTTTTCGATCATGATGCCGGCGACGACGCCGTAGATGATCATCGGCACGCTTGGCGGGAACAACAGACCGAGCGAGCCACCCGTCGTGACCACGCCGAGCGAGAAGTTCTCGTCGTACTTGTCCGAAACGAGAGCCGGGTAGAGCAGACCGCCAATGGCCACGATCGTGATGCCGCTGCCCCCAGTGAAAGTCGTGAAGAAGGCAGACGCGACCAGGCAGACCATCGCCAGGCCGCCCGGCATCCACCCCAGCCAGGCCCGAGATACCCTGACCAAGCGCTGCGGCGTCCCGCTCTCCGCCATCAGGTACCCGGCGAACGTGAACAGCGGAATGGTTACGAGCAGCGGGGAGTCGGCGAACTTCTCGCTGAACACGTCGTTGGCGACGCCGGTGATGCTCGTGTCGGGCAACGCCGCAAAGAGAAGCATCGACGCTGCGCCGAAGATCGCAAAGAGGGGCGCACCGATGATGGCGAGCACTGCGAGGAGGACGATCCACATGGTGTCCATGGCTCAGCCCTCCCCTTCCGCTTCGGGGGACTTGTTCGAGATGAACGCCGCGGTGGCCGCCAGGGCGCGACTCAGGAAGCGAAAGGACATGAAGATGAACATCGCGGGCACGATGAGCTGCATGGTGACGTCAGGGGTGGACATCTCGATGCCGAACACCTCGAGCGCGCTGCGCAGCCCACAGAATATGTCCGGGCGCTCGAGCCCAGTGTCGGCCAGGAGCTTGAGCGGGGCTTCGCAGATGTGAATCATGTCGTCGGAGGGACCGAGCACGGAATACTCGAGTGGAATCTCCAAGGCGTTGTTGAGGACCGAAAGCCAGAAGACACGGCCGAGGTAGAAACAAACGACCGCTGAGAAATAGCAAACGATGGCGCGCAGGAACTGCTTGCCGCGGGGTGGCGAGAGCCGGGGGATCACGTCGATCGCGATGTGCTTCTCGTCGAAGGTCGAAAGGGACGCGCCGAAGAACGCGAGCCAGAGGGTGCCCTTCTGAAGGAACGAGTCCGCCCAATCCATGTGTTCGAGGACGAGGTTGGCCCATTCGAAATCGAGATTGGTGAGGTTGCGGAGCGCCGCTTGCGTCGCCGCAACCCCGATCATGAGCAGCAAAACCGCGGCGGCAACCAGTGCCTCGCCCCGCGCGATCCCTCTGTCAAAACGGCGGATATACTTCACTTTGGTCTCGGTTTCATACGGGCCTGGCCAACGCAAGACGCCGGGATCGCGGACAATACCCTCCCCGGTGGCCGATTCACACTAAAAAAGTTGATCCGCGTTATCGATGTATAGGGTTGCGCGCTCGCGGGCCATCCGGTTGGCGAGCCGCGCCTCGGGAAGCGGGTCGTGCGCGTCCAACACCTCGGTCAGGAGCGCGTCGAAAAGCTCGCGGTCCCCGGTCTTGACCGCATAGTGACGCGCCATGTTGACCTGGGTCTGCAGAGCGCGCCGTTCGGTGCGCGCCAAGGCCTTCTCGAAGTAGACCTTCGCCTGATCCATGTCGGAGGCCATCTCGGACGCGGTCGCTACCCCCATGAACGTATAACCAGCCGCGTTGTAGTAGTTCGGGTCGAGCTCGATCGAGCGTACTACGAAGGCTTTGGCCCAGGCGAGGTCCGCAATGGCTTCCATGTCGTCTTTGGCGGCGTTGATGTACGAGCCCCAGGCGTACCCGTGCCACAGCAGTATCTCGGCGTCGGCTTCCTCGACGAACGCTGCCTGCAGCCATGCCTCGAGGTCCTCGACACTACCCTTCACGGCGATGTCGACGTCTTCGTTGTGAAGTCGAATACGATGCCGCGTCAGGTCCATCGCACGCAAGTACATGATGCGCGTGCGCGCGCGCTGTGTGTCCGCTTCGCCGAACTCGCCCTCGAACTCGAGCGCCTCGACGTCCGCCTCGATCCAGCCGTAGGCGTACGCCACGTAGGCCTGAGCCAACTGCGACAAGATCGCTTCGTTGTCCGGCACTACGCGCAGAATCCCTTCGAACTGCACGATGGTCGCAGGTAGCGCTTCGCCCGCAAGATCGTAATCCCAGTACGATTCAAACGCGGGAGCCGCGCGCGTGAACAGTCCTGCCGTGGACTCGGCGGTGAACTTTGCGATGTCACAGCCGCCAAGAGCCACGATGCAAAGCACTCCGAGCGCCGATCGTAGACGACGAGACAACAGATCTTGGTACATGGACCGAGGTGTACGAAAATTTAGGGGAATTTGTCAATCGAGATCGTGTAGGCCGGATCGCTTGACGCGGGCCGCCCGGGCCTCCAAATTTGGGAAATGCTTAGATTCAAGTTGCTGCCCGGGCTGATAGGCCCGCTCCTGGCGGCTCTCCTCCTGGTTGGCCTCCCGGCAAGTCCCGCCAATGGCTCCATCGTCCAGGGGCTCGAGCTCCACGAGCTGGTGGCCCACGCCGACCGAATTGTGCTCGGCCGGGTGCTGTTTTCCGAGTCTTTTGTCCGCGCCGACGGGCAGCTTGGCACCTGGCATCGCATCGCGGTCGAACGCGAGCTTCGAGGCCGGGCCCGAGACGAACAAGAAGTAATCGTCGAGACGCTAGGCGGCCAGATCGGGGACATCGCCATGCGAGTCGAAGGAGAGCCCTCCTTCCGTGTGGGTGAGCGCGTGCTCGTGTTCGTTCGCGACGGCGGCCCCTACACCGCGTTCCGGCCCGTCGGCATGGGACAGGGCGTGATGCGGGTGCTCATGGAGCGAGGCGTCGAGACGGTCACCCAGAACCGCGAAGGATTGATGCTCATGCGCCGCAACGCGCAAGGCCGGCTCGAGCGCAGCCTCGGAGCCTTGCCGCAAGGCGAACGCCTCGACGCACTGCTTTCGAAGCTTCGGGACATCATCGAGCGGAACGCGGGTGGCATCGATGAATAGTCGCAGCCTTCACGCGATGGCTCTCGGGCTCGCGCTCTGCGCCAGCTTCACAGCAGACCGCGCCTCGGCGTATTGCCGCATGACAACCGAAGGCGGCGCCCAGATCGGCGGCGCGCCCTGCATCGAAAAAGGCGCGCCCTTGGTCTGGACCAATCCCTGCTTGTCCTACGCGGTCGACTCGCGCGGCTCCCAATGGTTCAAGAACTCGGATGGGACACCCAACCTCACAGAGGTCGAAGCGCTCGTCGATCAATCCTTTTTTGCGTGGCGAAATAACGACTGCGGTGGCGCTCCCCCGAATGTGGTCTTCCAACCGCTGACGCCCTCCACGTGCAAGCGCGCGGAGTTCAACACCACCGGCAACGTGAACACGATTGCCTTCCTCGACCCATGGCAGGACCCCTGCGCCGACGAAACCGCCTACGATTCTTTCGCGTTCGCGGTGACGGTCGTATGGCACAACACGACGACCGGCGAGATTCTCGACGCAGACATGATGATCAACGACCAACTGGCGAGCCGCTTCAACGCGGGTGGCCCCTACGCGGACTGCCCGGACACGGGCTGCCCGACGGGTAGCCCCGGCGTTCCTGGACCTGCCGACCTGCGCAGCATCGTCACGCACGAAGCGGGACACTTCATCGGCATCGGCCACTCCGACGTCGAGGAGGCCACCATGTTTTCCTCCGCCGAGCGAACCTCGGTGCAGAAGCGAACCCTCGAGCAGGACGACATCAACGCCGTGTGCGACATCTACCCGCCCGGCAACCTGGATCAGTCGTGCAACGCGGCGCCCATGGGCGGGCTTCTGCTCAACTGCGAGACCACCGCGGACGGCGATCCGATCGCGTGCGACGACCCGGCGTCGGCACCGGGAAGCGGAGGCGGCGGTTGCGCGTGCAGCACGATGCAATCCCCTGGCGACACCTGGGTGACCCTTCTCCTGGCGCTGTTCGGACTTATCGGGCTGCGGCGGCGGCCACGTCGGCGCGCCGCACGATCCTGAACTGAACGCGTCGGTTACGAGCGCGGTTTTGCTGCGTGATGTTGGGCACGACCGGCCGTGTCGGCCCGTAGCCTTTCGCCATCAAGCGCATCGATTCGACGCCGTGCTGAACTAGCCAGCGTTGAACGGCTTCTGCGCGTCGCTGAGACAGCCGCATATTGAGCTGACGATCACCGCTATTGTCGGTGTGCCCTTGAATCTCCACGAGCTCGATGTTGGGGTTACGAAGGAGCGCGTCGGCCACCTCGTGCAGGATGGGCTCGCTGTTCGGCAGGATCTCGTCACTGCCCGTGGCAAAGCTGATCTGACGCCGAAGGGCGATTTCCTTCTTCCTGACCACGACGGCCGGGCGAGAGGGTTTCGCCAACACCCGAAGCTGCACGGTGGTTTCTTCTCGTGCAACGATGTCGAGGTCGGCAACGGCGATCAGATACGCCGGGTCGTCGACATGCGCGGTGTAGGCACCAGGTTCGAGCGCGTCGACCACCGCAACGCCTTTCTCGTTCGAGATGAGGCGGTGCTCCGAGGGGCCCCTCACGGTGATGGCGATCTGAGGAACTGGATCACCTTTTCGACCGACAGCCACAATCCGGAGCTGCCCATCCAAGCTGGACGGGACGAGCTCGCAGGCGGTGTCCGACGGCACAGTCGCATTACAGAGTGCGGTCGTATACTCGGGATGCGACACCTCGAACACGACCGCTCCCTCAGGAAGACCGTAGGTAATGAACCGGCCGGCAGCGTCGGTGACCTGCGGAGACACCTCGTGGTCGACCACTGCAACGACCGCATCGGCAACGGGCTGCTTGCTGCCCTGCTCGAGAACCTGCCCGCGCACCTGGCCGGTCATGCTCATCGGCGCGACCAGCTCCTGATCGGGCGCTGTGGCGACGGGCGCCGCGGGTCGCGGATCGAACGCGTAAGCGATCCCGAGAATGACGTTGTACGGAGCGGTCGGCGCTAGCTCCCGAACGAAGTCACGGGTGCCGGTGAGGCCGACGTCTGCGGCGACCGTAAAGGAAAGCCCCTTTGGCGGCGTGAGAATGCGAAGGCCCACGGTGAGCACCATCGGGAACGCCTTGAGCTTTTCGTTCGCCAGGCACCCGTCGTCGTTCGGGATCGCGGTAGTCACGCATTGGAAGCCCTGCCGGTCGATCGGAATGTCCCACTGCCATTCGAGCATCGGGTGCAAGCCCACCTTGCCGGCCTCTAGCGGGGCCTCGAGGCCCGCCGCGATGCCGATGTGGTCCACTCGATTGACACCAAACGCGAAGCGCTCGAAGGCCGTCAGCAAATGGCGGGTTTCGAGCGTGGGCGGGACCGTACCTCCAAGCGCGGCGTACCTACTGTCTTCGATCCCCTGGGTGAGGTTCGACGAGTTATCGAACCAATACTGTGCGTTGAAGCGCGCGATGAGCGGGAGCCCGCGGCGCTCGTAGTGGCGAAAGTCCAACGTCACGTTGCCGCGAAAACCAAAACTGGTCGATCGTAGGGTGGCGCTCGCGTCACCGACACCTCCGAGAAACGCAAGGCTCGCATCGCCACCTACCGCGACCCAGGGCTTCGCTTGATAGAACCCTTTGAGCCCCAACAGCACATCAGCAACGCGCTGAATCAACATCGGATCGTTGGAGTCGTCCCAGGCCGATGTCACCTCCGCCGCGACGAACACCTCCAAGTACTCGGTCGGTGTGATGCTCAGCGAGAGGTTGCCGGCGAAATGGTGTGCCTCGTCGGTAGGGACGAAGAAGTCATGGATGATGAAGAACTCGGTATTCAGCGCGAGACGGAACGTGCCTTTGGGGCCGGAGGAAGCGTCGATGATTCGGATGCCGCCCGTCGGTCCGCTGAAGCTGTTCTGAACCTCGGCCACGCGAGCTTCCCGTTCGCTCGCGGCCTGCGCTGGCTCCGTCTGCGCGTGCACCGGTGCAACGGATGCCACTGCAACGACGGCCCCCAACCAGGGCAGTATCCAGGTCCTGCGCATTTCCCTCGTTCGTTCCCCAGTCGAAATGATGGCACTTCAGGGGCGTCACGCGCCAACTTGAGGGGCTAGTTGGCGGCGATGCGGAGATCCGCCTTGCCGTCCGGCGGGATCATCACCTTCTTGGGCGCGGTCGCGCTGCCGCTATTCGGCTTGAATACAGCCAGGTATCGACCGCCCGGGACCGAACGCATGGTGCAGGCCCCCTGACTGGTTGTACAGGTAAAGGTCCCACCGTCTCCACTCAACTCGACGCGACCATCGACCGGCTTGTTGTCGGCGCCCCGAACTGTGACGTGGACTACGGCGTCGGCCCTGACCTGCGTCGTCACCATGAGGCTGAGGGCGCAAACGAGGATGGCAGCAGCGCGCGTCATAGGGTGTCACCCTTCTTCGGCTGCCTCAGCAAAATCGCTGAGCCTGACCTCTTCGTATTCGTCGTCATTGGCTTCCGGGGGCTCCGACTCTTCGACGTCGGAATCGCCCGCTGCTTCAACGGGACGGACACTTGCCGGCCGGCTGAGATCCGGAAGCGGCGGCTGCGACGGAATCGGAAGGCCGTTTTCATAGGCGAACAGCCCGGTCGTGTGGACGTCGCTGACCTCACCGTCCGTGTTGAACGGCGACTCCTCCGCCTGTGCCAAGGACGGCCGCGTCAGCCCCTCAGGAGGGTCGGCGAGCCGTAGGGTCGGCGGAGCAGGCGGTGCCTCGGGGGGCGCGGCCATCGAAGGGATGGGTACCGGCATGCCAACCTGAGGCTCCGCGGCAATGCCATGCTCGAACGCGTACATGGAGTCGAAGTTGCCCTCTTGGTCGGGGTTTGCTTCGAGCGCTGCTTGCGCATCGGCAGAAAGCTCAGCCGCGGGCTCCTCCTCCTCGAGCTCCAACGCCGGCTCGGACCCCGACACCGTCACCGCCTCGGACGCAGGCACCGACTCAGCCACGA
>CBDURI010000101.1:0-8932 GCA_965369435.1 uncultured bacterium | reverse complement strand
GGTTTGCAGTTCGGCAACCGGCCGTCGACGAGCTCGACGTTCATGCGTATCTGCCTCTTTGCCTTCGGCGTCATGTAGACCTTGCAGTCGGCGCCCACGATGACCGCTTCGGCCGGATAGGCGATGCGTCTGAGCATCTTCAGAGCTTTCTTTGGACCCAGGATGAAGGCTGCGGTGCTGAGGGCGTCGGCGTAAATGCCCTCGGCCGTCATGATCGTGACCGAGAGCGACTTGTCCGCCGGACGGCCGGTTTTGGTGTCGATGATGTGGTGCCAGCGCTTACCGGAGCCATCGAATACGGCGTGTTCGTAGTCGCCGGAGGTCGAAAACGACGCGCCGGTGGACTCTAGGGCCGCAAAGTAGGTGTTCGGGTCCCGGGGGTGCTGGATACCGACGCGCCAAGGGCGGCCGTCGCGCTCGCCGTGGACTTGGACCTGGCCGCCGCCGAATATCATGTAGCTCTCGACGCCCCCGCCTCGAAGGATCGCGCCTGCCTGATCGAGGGCGTACCCCTTGGCGATTCCGCCGGTGCCGATAGCCATGCCGCGCCTCTTCAGGAACACGGTCTTGTACTTCTTGCTGAGGCGAATGTTCTTGTAGTCGATCAAGCCCAGGCGCGGCTTGATCTCTTCAGGCGTGGGGATTTTGATCGAGTCGGGTCGAAAATCGTAGAGCCCCCAAAGTGCAGCCCATGAAAGATCGAACGCGCCCCTCGACCACATCGATACATCGAGGCCTGCGTCGACGACGCGCAACGTGTCGTCTCCAACCTTTACCGCCTTTCTGCCAGCGAGCTTGTTCACCTTCGAAATGTCGCTGTCATCGCGCCATTCGGAGAGCACGTTCTCCAGGCGCTCGATTTCTTCAAACGCTTGTCGAATCACGTTCTCGGCGTTGCCGGGGGCAGAGTCGACCTGAATCCGAAACACCGTGCTCATCAACGGACGCGTGCGCGAGAGCAGGGGCGGGGCCGCATCGTCGAGCGCGTCGCCGAGCAACAGCGGCGGCGGCGTTTCGCTCTGGCCTTGGCAACCGAATCCGAATACAAACAGTGCGATCGCGGCGCTCGCGCGAAGTGGGGCCTTCGACACGGCGCAACTCTCGTCGTGAACGCGGCCGGCGTCAACCCGGCTTGCGCTTTGTCGTACGATTGGTACTCCTGTCCACATGCCAGGCGTGTTTGGGGTGCGGTGGGGCCGCCTGTTGTTGGTACTGGCCTGCTTTTCAGTGTCACCCGTGCACCGCGCCGCAGCGTTCGGCGATGCGACCGCCGTGGAAATCGTCTCCCTCGATGTGGGCATCGGCACCAACGGTGCCCGGAACGTAGCAGAACGGCTTGCCTGGGAGGTCCGAAAGCGATCGAGCGTCGAGCCCATCCTCGAGCCCGGGCGTGCACGGCTCGACAAGGCCTCACTCTTCCGAAGCCCCTTCGTCTACTGGCGAGGCAGCGAAGAGTTTCCTCCGCTGAGCGACGAAGCTATCGAAGGCCTACGCAAGTACATTCATCGTGGCGGGTTCATTTTGATCGACGACGCCACGGCCGGCGGCGAGGGTTTCGACCGAGCCGTTCGTCGCGAGCTTCTTCGGGCCTTCCCTGCACTTCCGCTCAAGCCTGTCTCGACGAACCATACGATTTACCGCTCGTTCTATCTTCTACGAAGGCCGGTCGGACGCGTACAGGGGCCGGCCTTTCTCGAAGGCATCACGTACGGTGATCGCATCGCTGTCGTCTACTCGCGCCACGACCTCGGCGGCGCGCTTCAGCGTGATAAGCTAGGCGCATGGAGCCAGGCAGTGGTGCCGGGCGGAGAAGGGCAGCGGGAGCTGGCGATTCGGCTCGGGGTGAATCTCGTACTCTACGCGCTGTGCACGGACTACAAAGACGACCAAGTGCACGCGCCCTTCATCATGCGGCGACGGGGCGCGGGTCGCTGAGGTTTGCGGGTGGCGGACTGGCAGTGGCAACTCGGGATCTTGGGTGGGAGCACGACCGCATGGGTGCTGGGCCTCGCGCTGTTGGTGCTCTGGCTCGTCGAGCTCCGGTCGATTCGTGGTGAGAGCGACCCTCGGCGGCGGTACGCGTTGGCCGCTCTCGGTGGGCTCGGCATCCTGGCGGTCTATCTTCTAGTCATCCAGGTCACGCTGGTGCGCGAGACCTTCGAGGAGGTCGCCGGGGGCACGGCCATCCTCCTCGACAACTCGCGCAGCATGACTCTTTCTGGTGAGGGCGGCCCTCGAAGTGAGGCCGTGCGCGCACTGATAGGCGAGTGGCAGGAGGACGACCGCATCAGTCCGATGGTCTACCTCTTCGGCTCCACCACGCGGGGCGCGATCTGGAACGACCTCGCGCAAAGCTACGATCCTTCCGACGACGAGACGAAGATTCGCGACGGCCTCAGCTACGTCCTAGAGAAAGGCGCCAACCAGGAGCTTGGTTCGCTCGTCGTGATCACAGATGGGGCGGATCCCGCCTTCCGCGCCGAAACACTCGGGCTTGGCCCCGGAGCACCCGCGATTCACGCTATCGTCGTTGGAGGCGATGATCCACTCGACGATCAAGCCATCGTCTCATTGCACGCCGACACGATCGCGTACGTTGGCGTACCAGCGATCATCCGGGCCGACGTGCGCGCGGTCGGCGAGTTGCGGCGAAGCGAGCTTCGCGTCCAGCTCTGGCACGAAAGCCGCCTCGAGGACGAAACGGTCGCCGTGCTGGACGAAACCGGCCGGGGCACGGTGGCTTTCGAGGTGACGCCCCGGCAAACCGGACGTGCGCTATACCGCCTGCTCATCCCCGCCGCATCCGACGACGAGGTCCCGCAGAACAACGATAGGGCGGTACTTCTGCGCGTCGGCCGAGAGCGGTTACGCGCGTTGCTCGTCGCCGGCCGGCCGAGTTGGGATGTTCGATTCCTCCGGGATTTTCTCAAGCGCGATGGCTCCGTCGATCTGGTGTCGTTCTTCATCCTACGGGCGGCCGCGGACCTGACCGCCGCACCCACCAATGAGCTGGCGCTCATCCCTTTCCCCACCGACGAGCTCTTTCGTGAGCACCTCGGAAGCTTTGATGTCGTGGTCTTTCAGAACTTCGACTACGCCCCGTATGAGATGGCGACGTACCTCCCACGCATCCGAGACTACGTGCAGCGCGGCGGCTCTTTCCTCATGATCGGTGGCGATCGATCGTTCGCAGAGGGTCGGTACGCCGGGACGGCCATCGAAGAGGTGCTGCCAGTGAAGATCGGGGCGCCGGGCGTGCTCAAGGGGAGCTATCGAGCCGAGGTGAGCAAGCGCCTGGCGCGTCATCCGATCGTGGCACTTGGTCCTGACCCCGCGCTGACCAAGCAAACGTGGAGGGCGCTCCCGGCGTTGCACGGTGCGAACCTGGTGAGCGCGGTCAAAGAAGGCGCACAGGTTCTACTGCATCATCCCCGAGCCCGGCTCCACAACGGCGCGCGGCTCCCGATTCTCGTCGTGGGCGAAGCCGGCCGCGGGCGAGTCGCCGCAATGACGACAGACGCGTCCTGGCGCTGGCGCTTCGCCGCCGACGACACCACCGTGGGGTCCGACGAGTACGAGCTGTTCTGGGACCGGATGATTCGCTGGCTCACGCGCGACCCGCTCCTCGAGCCGGCACGCATCTCGACCGACCGAGAGCGATACGGAATGGGCAGCCAGCTCGTGGTCTCCGGTCGGCTCCGGGACGAGACCTATCGCCCAATGAAGAAGGCGCGCGTGGAGCTCCACTATGAACCCGCCTCCGATGACCAGCCCGTCGCGGTGCTCGACGCCGATCAGGACGGACAGATCCAAACCACCCTCCGGGCGCCGGGTGAGCCGGGCGCGTACGAAGTCGTCGCGTCCGTGGAGGGCAAGGAGGTCGCGCGCGAGGTCTTCATCGTCGAGCAGAGCGGCGACGAGCTCGCGGATCTAGAGGCGATACCCGAACAGCTCGAGGCGATCGCAGCACAGACTGGAGGCCGGGTGTTCCTAGGCACGAGAGACGTGCCCGCGCTGTCGGAGCTCGCGTCAACGAGCCGGCGCGCCGCCGGACTGGTCTCGAAGCAGCCCTTGTCGAATCCCTGGTTCATCTTCCTCACGGTGTCTGTGTTGGGCGCCACCTGGGTGCTGCGCAGGCGCTGGGGCCGTCGATAAGCCATGCAGCCCACCAAGTTACGCGGCGCCCGTACGAACAATCTTCGCTCCATCGATCTCGACATTGCCCCGGGTACATACCTTGCGATCGTGGGCCCATCGGGCGCGGGCAAATCGTCCCTCGCCTTTCGTACGCTGTACGCCGAAGGCCAGCGCCGCTACGTCGAGAGTTTCAGCGCGTACGCACGTCAGTTCCTAGAGCGGCTTTCTAGGCCTCCCGTCGACGAGCTCGACCCGGTCCCCGTGGGAATCGCAGTGGACCGCCAAGCGCCGGTGCGGACGAGTCGGTCGACCGTCGGCACGATGACCGAAATCGCAGATTACGCGAAGCATCTCTGGGCCCACGCGGCGGAGCTCTACTGCCCGGGCTGCGGGGCACTCGTGCATCGAGACGCTCCCACGCGCGCCGCGCAAACCGTGATGAGCGAGCTCGGAGGAGAGAAGCTCCTGGTCACGTATCCGGTGGCGGTGGCGGACAATGAACACTTCATCGGTGTCCGGGAGAGCTTGCTCCGAGAAGGCTATCGACGGGTTCGGATCAAGGGAAAGGTCCGCGACCTCGACGAGGTCCGGCCGAGCGATGTGACGAACGGCCGAAGCACGCATCTCGACGTCGTAGCCGACCGAACCGTCGCGAGGCCGCGAGATCAAGCGCGCTTGGTCGAGGCGCTCGAGGACGCCATGCGGCGGGGCGGGGGCCATGCGACCGTATGGTCCTCGGGCGGCGCGGAGCTCGGGTTCTCCCAAGGGCTTCACTGCCCCACATGTGACCGTGGATTTCGCCGGGCGACGCCGGGACTCTTCAGCTTCAACAGCCCCATCGGGGCTTGCGAGACCTGCCGCGGCTTCGGACGCACCATCGAGATCGACCTCGACCGGGTGATCCCCGATTACAGCCTGTCCCCTGACGACGGGGCCATTCGCGCCTGGCAAGGCAAGGCCACGACCTGGGAGCGCCGGGAGCTCAAGAAGAAGGCCAAGAAGGCTGGCATCGGCCTCGACAAGCCCCTGAGCGACTGGACCCCGGCGCAGATCGACTGGCTCATCGATGGCGATGCCGCGGGCTACCCGAAGGGCTGGTGGGGGATTCGTAGCTGGTTTAAGTGGATGGAGTCCCGCGCCTACAAGATGCACGTGCGCGTCTTTCTTTCCCGCTATCGGAAGTACGAGCGCTGCCGGGACTGCAATGGCACGCGCCTGAAGGCCGAGGCGCTCGCGTGGCTCATCGATGGGCTCAGCATCCCGGAGCTCTATGCGCTCCCGGCCTCGGATGCGCTGTCGTTCTTGGAAAAGCAGGAGAAGCGGTTCACCGGCGATGCCGGAGCCGAGCTGCTTTGGCGAGAGGCGATTGGGCGACTGCGGGCGCTACACGACGTCGGGCTCGGCTACCTTTCGCTAGATCGAACGTCTCGGACGCTATCCGGAGGCGAGACACAGAGAGTCGCGCTGACCAGTGCCCTCGGAGCCACTCTCAACGGTGCGATGTTCGTCCTCGACGAACCGACCGTGGGGCTGCACCCACGAGACGTCGAGCGATTGCTCGGGGTGGTTCGAGCCCTGTCGAAGGATGAGAACATCGCGGTCGTAGTGGAGCACGACCCAGAGATGATCCTCGGCGCGGACCGCGTGATCGAGCTCGGGCCAGGGGCCGGCGAGAACGGCGGGCAGATCGTATTCGACGGCACACCGGCCGCGCTCCGGAGGGCGAAAACCGCAACCGGCCTTGCGCTCAAGTCCAACCGGGCCGTGTCGCGGGTGCGGCGCGAGGCTAGCGGTTGGATCGAAGTGACCGGCGCGTCGGGCCACAACCTGCGCTCGGTCGACGCCTCGTTCCCGCTCGGCGTGATGACCTGCGTCACCGGCGTGAGCGGATCGGGCAAGAGCAGCCTGGTCCTCGAGACGCTGCTGCCAGCCATTCAACGTCAGCTGGGTGTGAAGTCGGACGGCGCGCCGCTCGAGCACGAGAGCATCGCCGGATTCGAGCCGCTCCAGGGTGTGGTGGGGGTGAATCAAGCGCCGCTCGGTCGAACTTCACGTGGAAACGCAGCGACATATTTGAAGATTTGGGAGGCCTTCCGAAAGCGCTTCACTCAGCAGCCGCTTGCCAAAGAGCGTGGCTACAAGCCGGGTTTCTTCTCGTTCAACGTGGCGGGCGGGCGCTGCGAGGCCTGTCGTGGGGACGGCGCGGAGACGGTCGAGATGCAGTTCTTGGCCGACGTCGTCTTCAGCTGTCCCGAGTGCCAGGGGCGGCGCTTCGTCGGACCGGTGCTCGACGTCGAGTATATGGGCCTCAACATCGCCGATGTCCTCGAGCTGACCGCACAGCAAGCGGCCGAGCATTTCGGTGACGACGCGATCCTGTCGCGCGCGCTCAGGCCATTGCTGGACGTGGGGTTGGGCTACCTGCGTTTGGGTCAGCCCCTCAACACGCTTTCCGGTGGGGAGGCGCAGCGGCTCAAGCTCGCCGAGGCCTTGCTGCGGGCCACTCCTGGCTCTCTCCTGATCTTCGACGAGCCGACCGCCGGACTTCACGCCAACGACATCGAGCCATTGATGAAGGTCCTCGGCGATCTCGTGGCGCGGGGTGACACCGTCATCGTGGTCGAGCACGACATGCACGTGGCGGCGCACGCGGACTACGTAATCGACCTCGGTCCGGGTGCAGGAGACGGGGGAGGCCGAATCGTCGCGAAAGGGTCACCGGAGACGGTGGCGAAGAAGAAATCGTCTCAGACGGCGCCGTATCTCGCGCGTGCGCTTGGCAAATCGAAGGGCAAGCGGGCCGCCGCCGCGAAGAAAACGAAGGCGGCCACTGCGCCGCTTCGAGAGATCCGAATCGCCGGGGCGCGCGAGCACAACCTCAAGAACATCACCGTGCACATCCCGCGCGACCAGCTGGTCGTGGTCACGGGTCCGAGCGGAAGCGGAAAGAGCACGTTGGCGTTCGACGTTCTGTTCGCCGAGGGGCAGCGCCGATATCTGGAAACCCTGTCGCCCTATGCGCGCCAGTACATGCCGCAGCTTCCCAGGCCCGCGGTCGACCAGGTCGTCGGGGTTCCGCCGAGCGTGTCACTCGAGCAGCGGATGACGCGGGCGGGGGCGAATTCGACCGTCGCGACGGTGACGGAGGTCTCGCACTACCTGCGTCTGATTTGGGCCCGCATCGGCGTGCTGCATTGCGTCGACTGCGAGGTGCCGATCGCAGCACGCCCGGCGACTCAGCTCGTTCACGACGTAAAGCGCCGCTTCGGATCCAAAAAGGTCACGCTGCTCGCCCCAGTGGTGCGCGGCCGCAAGGGCATTCACCGAGAGCTGTTCAAGAAAGCGATGAAGGACGGTTTCAGCGAAGCGCGCATCGACGGCGAGCTGCAGAGGCTCGAGCCGGGGATGAAGCTCGACCGCTACATCGAGCACGACGTGGAGCTGGTGGTCGGCCGAGCCGGAGGCAAGAGCAGCGAGCTCTTGCAGTTGCTCGAAAAGGCGCTCGAGGTTGGTGGCGGGGCTGCCTGGGCCATCGCGGGCAAGGACGAGATGCAGCTCTCGAGCAAGCAGGCGTGCCCGAACTGCGGGCGTGGCTACCCGGAGCTCGACCCGAGGTTCTTCTCCTTCAACACACGGCAAGGGCAATGCCCGGCATGCGAGGGGCGCGGCGAGATCATCGAGAAGAGCAGGCGTGGTCGCCGACGCAAACGCGCCGTCGAGAAACGCTTGTGTGATCAATGCGAGCAGACACGCCTGTCGCCCTTGGCGCGTGGCGTGACGGTCGACGAGATGTCGATCACGACGCTCTTCGACCTGAGCGTCTCCGAGGCGGTCGAGACGCTAGGCCAATTGGACCTCCGCGGGCGCGACGCCATCATCGCCAAGACCCCGCTCCAAGAGGCGCTTCGCCGCCTCTCCTTCCTCGAAGAAGTCGGTTTGGGCTACCTCGGCCTCGGGCGTACCGCCAACACGCTCAGTGGCGGCGAGATGCAGCGGGTGCGGCTTGCGGCACAGCTCGGCAGTGGGCTCACCGGCGTGCTCTACGTCCTCGACGAACCGACCATCGGCCTACACCCGCGCGACACCGGACGCCTGCTCAGCGCGCTTCGCGGCCTCGTCGATCGAGGAAACTCGGTGCTGGTCGTCGAGCACGACGCCGATACCATTCGAGCAGCGGATCACGTCATCGATGTTGGACCCGGGGGCGGCAAACACGGCGGGCGGGTTTTGTCGCAAGGCAAGCTGCGCGAAATGAAGGGCTCGGTCACGGCTGCTGCCCTCGAACGACCGCCCAAAGTGCCCGCCCAGCGTCGCACGACGCAGGGCACTTCGTGGCTGGAGCTGAGCGGAGTAACCCACCACAATATCGAGAACGTCGACGTTCGCTTCCCCCTCGAGCGCTTCGTGGCCGTGACGGGCGTCAGCGGCTCCGGGAAGAGCTCCCTGGTGCGGGAGGTGCTGCTGCGCGCGACCCGCGAAGCGGTCGGGATGGTCAACGACTCACCGGCCGGTGAGCTCGAGAAGATCAAAGGCTTCGAATCGTTGAATCGGGCCATCGAGATCGACCAGAGTCCGATCGGACGTACGCCACGTTCCGTTCCTGCGACGTACATCGGCCTCTGGAACACGGTACGCCAGCTCTTGGCGGGGACGCCCGAAGCTCGTGCGCGGGGCTACACCGCAAGCCGCTTCTCGTTCAACGTCGATCAGGGCCGGTGCCCGGAGTGCAAGGGCCAGGGCTCGATTCACGTGGAGATGTCGTTTCTCCCCGACGTCGACGTGCCGTGCGAGACCT
>CBDURI010000100.1:0-8977 GCA_965369435.1 uncultured bacterium | reverse complement strand
CAGAAAGAGAGCCTCGAGCGGCAGCAAGACGTCCTCAGTCAGGATGCGCTCAAGAAGAAGGTCGAGAAGTACCAGGCGGACCTGATGGACCTGCAGAACGAGTACGTGCAGTACCAGCAAGAGCTCACCACGAAGGAAGCCGAGCTCACGCAAAAGATCCTCGAGAAGATGCAGGCGATTCTCCGTCGCATCGGGCAAACCGACGGGTACACGATGATCATCGAAGCCAATGAAGGCGGCGTCGTGTGGGTGCCCTCGAACCTCGATCTCACGGACGTGCTGATCCAGCGGTACAACAAGCAGGCCAAACAGGGCGGCAGCAAGAAGTCCAAGTAAACGCCCATTCGTGGCCCAATCGGTCGTTTCCAGCTACAAAAGCTCATGGTTAGGTTCTGGGCGCTTGTGGTCATCGCGCTGACGACGCTTGGCGTCGCGGCTCGGGTGATCGCGGAGGAGGCACCGGCAGGCCGCGTGTACCACATCGATGAGTACACCCAGGCCGCGATGCTTCGCTATCCAGGGCTCAAGGCGGCCGCGGCGGACATCGACGCCGCTGAAGCGCGCCTGATCGAAGCAAGGCTCTCCCCCTTCATGCAGTTCCAAGGGCGGGCCACGTTCTTCGTGGCGCCTGGTGCCCAGGGAACCACCACGTTCAGCCCCGACCCCCAAATCCCGTGGGGCAACCGATGGGGTCCGGGTGGCGAAATCGCCATCGAAGGAGGGATCCCGCTCTACACCTTCGGCAAGTATCGCGCCGGCAAGAAAGCCGCGACCGCAGGCATCCGCGGGTCCGAGCTCGAGAAAGACCGCACCATGGCGCGCGTGGTGTTCGACGTGCGTCGTGCCTACTTCGGGACGCAGCTTTCGCTCGACCTGCAAGCGATGATCTCCGAGGGCAAGGACAAGCTCAGAAGAGCGGTGGATAAGCTCGACGCGCGTTTGAAGGCAGACGACCCCCGGGTGAGGCAAACCGACTACTGGCGACTGGTCTCGGCGCTGTCCGAGATCGAGTCGCGTGAGTCGGAAGCGCTGCGATTGGAAGCTTCGGCTCGGGCCGCTTTGGAAATCCTCTCCGGCCTCAAGCCGGCCATCGTTCCGGAGTGTCCGCTCGGAATCGTCGAGAGCCAGGTCATCGAGCTCAGCGAACACGTCGAACGCGCAATTTCGAATCGTCCGGAGCTGTTGCAGCTCGAAGCGGCAAGGACCGCGAAAGACGCCAACCTCACGGTCAAGCGCGCCGGGTACCTCCCGGACATCCTCCTTGCCCTGCGCGCGACCTTCGCCAGAACGCCCGGCATCACCGACATCCAGAACCCTTTCGTGATCGACCGTGGCAACTTCGCCGGCGCCTACGCGGGGCTGCTCGCGCAATGGAAGCTCGACTTCGGCGGGACCCACGCGCGCGTCAAGGCGGCGAAGGCCGAGATCCAGTCGCTGAAGGCGAAGACCGAAGAGGCCGAGCAAGGCATCGAAATCGAGGTCACTGCGCTCTACGAACAACTGCAGGATGCCAAGCGGCGACTCGAAAGCTGGACGCGCGCCGAGAAAGAATCCCGCAAATGGTTCGTGTCCGCAGGCCAGGGCTATGAAATCGGAACGACCAGGGCCATGGGGCTCGTCGACGCGATCGAAGCGTACTTCAGCGCCCGCTCCAAGCGCCTCATGGCCACCGCCGAGTACAACCTCGCCATCGCAGGCCTCGAAAAAGCTACCAACATGCCGCTGGTCTCACAAAAGGGCTGGCGCCCCGTAGACTGTGAGGAATAAACCTCCTCTGAGCCTCGTCTACAAGGAACCTATGACTCGTTTATCCCTGATCTCTTGCCTCATCGCGGGCTCCTTGTGGCTCGCTGGTCCCGCGGCTGCGGAAGAAACGCCGACGGGGGCCGCCCTAGTCGCGGCCGGCGCCGAGGTCAGCAAAGCAGACGCCGCAAGGGCCGAGAAATTCATCCGTACCAAGCACAACAAGGTCCGGGCGGTGCTGCGCAAGCCCGACACCCCGAAGCGCGGGGAAGAGCTCACCGTGTTGTTGGGCGAGTTCCTAGACTATGAGCGCCTCACGAGGCTCTCCCTCGACAAGGAGTGGAACAAGCGCTCCCCCCGCGAGCGACAGCAGTTCGTCAGCCTTCTTCGCCAGCTCGTCGAGCGGCAGTACCAAAACAACATGGAGTCGACGCTCGAGTACAAAGTCAAATGGGTCGGCACCGAGCCGATCGAAACCGGCGTCAAGGTGAAGTCCTCAGCGCGCTCCGTGAAGAAGAGGCGCCAACCCCCCGTCGCCATCGACTACAGCATGAGCCCCGGAGGCGAGGAGTGGAAGGTCTTCGATATCTTCACCGACGAGGTAAGCTTAGTGAAGAACTACAAACGCCAGTTCCGCAGAGTGATCAAGGAAGAAGGCTGGGACGGGCTGATCGGCCGCATGGAAAAGAAGCTAAACGCGGAAGACGACCTGCTGTAGGGCACGGTCACTGGACCTGGACCCGCCACTGGATAAAACCGTCCGCCCGGCTGCGGCCCCCCCAGGCCGCGCGCCGTGCGGACGCTCCCCTTTTTGTTAGACCCTCTTGCGCAATCCTGCGATGTCTTTGACGACGACGCGGCGATGATCGGTTGCGATCACGCCTGCCCTTTTAAAGGCGCCGAGCACCAATGTGACGGTTTCCCGAGTCGAGCCTACGTAGCTCGCTATCTCTTGGTGGGTGAACTTCACACTCACCAAGATCCCCCTTGAATCAGGAATCCCGTGCCTCGCGGACGCATCGAGTAGAAATTCTGCAACACGCGATTCTACGCTTCGCGTGAGCAGAGCATCGATTCGCCGTTCTGCGAGCAGGCGGCGTTCCCCCATTAATCGATGCATAGCGGAAGCGAATTCCAGGTCCTCACCCATCACCATTTTGATGAGACGAGGCGGAATGCGTAGTGCTTCCACATAATCCAAAACCACCGTTTCGAGACGCGCTTCGGGGTCGACCAGCGACATCTCGCCGATCAAATCGCCGGGGCCGTAGTAGCCGAGCGTCAGTTCTCGTTCCGGTGTGCGGCGCACGCGCCGAACGCGACCACTTCCGATCACGAAGATGGCGGGGTCGCTAGGCATGCAAAGGGCCTCGCGACGATCGGCATCGACCAGCGCGCTTCCGTTCAGGACCTGCTCTCTGAGCGTGGAGGTCAAAGCCTCGAACACCCTGCAGCGAGTGAGAATTCTCGAGCGCCGTTCTTCCGTCGTTCGCAGTCGTCGTGCGCCGGAGCCGTTTTGCAGTGCGGGAGCGTTAGAATCCATACTTACAGCCTTAACGGCATGGTGCATGAATACAGGATTACCGTCAAGACGCATTTTCACAAAATGACCAGAAAACGTATTTTTCCTTCGTATTGACCAAAAGGACCGCCTTCGCTAGTGTCGCCGCATTCGGAAGGGCGGCGCTCCGGCGCGCGGGCCGAGATAGTAAATATGCGACTTTATTCAGGAAAAATTGGTCCGATCGTCGATGACCTGGTCCGCGACCTCACGGCTCAGGAGGACATCGAAGTCGAAGAGGTCGCCGAGGTCCGCCTCGATCTCGAGGCCGTCCTCAAAGAGTACATCCGGCGGGAGCGCCAGATGATCGACGAGGCGAAAGATCGAATGGAGCGGGAGGGCCTTGGCTACTCCAAGCTCGGCCGGATGCGGCAACGCTTGGCCAAGGAGATGGGCTTCCCGCAACAGGACGAAGTCCTGCCGTACCTGGTCGACCAGCTGCTCAACATGCTTTTCCACAGCGCCAACGTCGTCGAGATTTACGCAGACGACGTCACTCTGCGAAAGAAGATGACCCCGATTCTGCGACGGCACATGGAAGTCGAAACGGGGCTCGACGCCGAGGTGCGTTCGAAGATCAAGAACCTGCAAGAGGGCACCAGCGCGTTTGAGGTCGAGTACGCCAAGGTGATGGATCAGATCAAGCACAAGCGCGGGCTCGAATAGGCCTCCCACATGAAGAGCATGACCGGATACGGAAGCGGGCGAGCGGCGCTCGGCGAAGGACACGTCGTGCTCGATCTACGCACGGTCAACCATCGCTTTCTCGATGTGCGTGTGCGTCTGCCCTCTCGCATTCAGAGTCGGACGCCGACGGTGGAGCGCGTGATTCGAGCGCGTCTCGAACGCGGACGCGTGGACGTGACCGCCCGGTTCGAGGGACAGACGCTGCCTCAGCCTACGCTAGACCTCGATCGCGCCCGCGCGGTGTACAGCGAGCTCTCTGCTCTACGGGACGCATTGAACCCCGAGGAGCCGGTGCCCCTCGCCCTGCTCTCCTCGGTGCCCGACCTGTTCGTGGTGAATCGTGGCATCGATGAGGAGGCTCTCGACCGTTCGCTGCACCAAGCGGCGAAAGCAGCCTGCGACGCGGTGATGGTGATGCGCAGCCGCGAGGGGGACGCCTTGGCCAAGGAGCTCGGCAGTCGGCTCTCGGAGCTCGGCGTGAGCGTGGGGGCGCTGAGAACCGCCGTCCCCGAGATGCTCGAAAGCCGCAAAACGCGACTTCGCGATCGCCTAGATGCACTGCTCGCGGGCACCGGAGCCGAGTTGGAGCCTTCGCGTTTGGAACAAGAGATCGCGATACTGGCGGACCGCGCGGACGTCGCGGAGGAGCTCGTGCGCCTCGATAGCCACCGTGACCAAATGCTCGAACTCATCGAGGATTCGTCTACACCGGTCGGGAAGCGCATCGACTTCCTGCTCCAAGAGATGGCGCGGGAGGCCAACACCATTGGCTCGAAGGTGCTGGACACCGGGATGACGACGCACGTCATTGCGTTGAAGGCCTGCATCGAACAAATGAGGGAACAAGCACAGAATGTGCTGTAACCGGCCGCTTCGGCGCGGTACTGCTCGCATCGGAGGGGTAGTTGAATGAGTGTCGCGGCGCCGCCGGATCCAGATCTGATCCTGTTGATCATCAGCTCGCCGTCGGGCGCGGGAAAGACGACGCTGACCCGCCGGGTGCTGCAAGAGTTCTCCGAGTTCCGGTTCAGCGTGTCCCACACGACCCGCCAACCTCGCGTAAACGAAGTCGACGGCCAGGACTATCACTTCGTCGATGAGAATGCCTTCCGCGCGATCATCGATGACAACGGCTTCGCGGAATGGGCCGAGGTGCATGGCAATCTCTACGGCACGAGCGTCACCGAGATCGAGATCGCGCGAGCAGCGGGCAAGAGTGGCGTGCTGTTCGACGTCGACTACCAGGGCGCTCGTCAGATCAAAGAAAAGTTTCCGCACGCCGTCGGCGTCTTCATTCTGCCGCCCTCGATGCAAGAGCTTCGCCGTCGGCTGGATGGCCGCGACTCGGATGACGCGGACTCGCGCCGGCGTCGCTTCGACAAGGCGCGCGAGGAGATTGGGCACTACCCTTTCTTCGACTACATGATCGTCAACGACGAGCTACAGCGCGCGCTCACCGAGTTGCGCGGTATCGTGCTGGCCGAAGGATGCCGGCAGTGGCGAGTCGCCGCCAGAGCCGAATCACTGCTGCAGCAATAGCGTCAGAACTGAATGCCCAGGATGATTCGAAGCGCCATGGCGCGACTGACACCCAAGCCCTCGGTGCCGGGTTCCCGGATACCGTTGACCTCGAGATACTTGAGGCCGTTGAGGGGGAACAAGATACCGAACTGGGCCGCCGCGAAAAAGCCGTCCCTGGCGCTCGGGCCATCCTCCGTCCGATAGTAAATCGAGAAGTCGATCTCCGCGCCGAGGTTAGGCTCCGACGCGTACGCCTGCTGCTGGTACATCGCGCGGCTGTAAATGAAGTCGAATCGTGCACCCAACACGCGCCCGAAGTCACTGCGAATGATGTCGTAGCTCATGCCGGGGGCGAGATAGTAGGCCCCGGCGATGCGGCCCATGATGCGGCGCCACAGGATCAAGTCGATGCGGTAGTCGGGATGAAACGAGAAGTTGGAGATGGTCTTTTGGCCGACCGGCTGAGTCGCCAGGTCCTCGTATTGCGACAGGCCGACGACGTCCGGGTCGCCTGACGCCATGCCACCTTTGAGGAAGACGCCAAGCTTCTTCTTGAGGAAGCGATACTCGCCTTCGAAGGCGATGCCCCACTGGCGAAGCTTGAACTTCTCGCCCTCTGCGGTTGGGGGGAACTCTGCAGGCGAGATGTTCTGAATCTTGCCAAGGATGCCGGCGAACTCGATCTCGAGCCGCAGATCCTTCCATAAAACCTCCAGCCAGCCATCGGGCATGTAGATTTTGGCGTCGCGGCGAACGAACGCATTCTCGATGTCGCTAATCGTTCCGAGCAGGGGAGCCGTCGATGTCGACAGGAACTGCGTGCGATAGATGAAGTAGGCGCCACCGTTGATGACCCACTTGCCCCGGGCTAGGCGTTTCTCCTGCGCCAGCGGCTCCATGCGCCGGGCGACCAAGAAACTCCACTGCTTGGTGTCGTCCAACCTGCTCGCGTCGATCGGAATGTTCTGGATGTCCTCGATGGGGTTGTAGATGTAGCCCTTGTTGGCGAAGTCCCAGGAGACCCCGAAGAAGATGCCCTTGAACTTGCCGATGAGCTGAATACGGTCGATCTCGGACTGGAAATCGGAATCGAGCGCGGTGTCGAGCTGGTTTGTCCCCTCGCCCGCATTCCAGAGCATCCCGAGGCCCCACTGGTGCCCCATGCGCCCAAAGCGAAGCTGACCGATCGTGCTGTTGGTCACCTCGCCCCAGACCCTCCGGAAATAGATGGCGTCACCCACCGTGTTGCGGAACGACTCCGGCGGAGGCGACGTGAGGGTCAAACTGTCGACCGGGACTCCAGGGGCGCGACCGGGAATCTGACCGAACTGATTGACGGACTTGACCTCGGGCGTAGAACCCAACACGAGGTTGTCGAACACGTCCAGCATCATGTGCACGCGAATGTTGTCGCTCAGCGAGAGCGTCGGCTGCAATCGAAGCCGGGTGTTCGCGAAACGTAACGTCGCGCTTCCGTCGCACCGTTGGTCCTGCCCCGCAGGAGACGCGGGATCGCCCTTGCATCCACCCTGCGGAAGCACGCCGTTGAGGCCAGAGCTGGGCGCGTTGTCGACGGGAATCCATCGCGCAAATGGGTCTTGGTTCAATCGGTCGAGTGGAATCCGACTCAGCGAGAGGTTGTCGAGGTAGTTGCCCCGCACACGGAAGTAGCCGTTGAGTGAGAACACCGGGCGAGGGTTGGTCCACGACGCCAGCGTCGGGTCCGAAGCCGGGGGCTCCGCCCGCCCGAGCAGAGCGGCGTCATCGGCCGCCATCTCGTCCTCGTCCCCGAAATCCTCTTCGTCGAACTCCTGGTCGAACTCTTGGTCGAAGTCCCCGTCGGGGCTGTCGTCACTGACGGGTGCGGTCGGGGACTGGAGGCCCGGCATGGCTGGCGCCCGCAACTGCGGCGGAAGGTCTTCCTCCCGGGTCGGCTCGGGGGAGCGCTCTTCGCCCTCACTGATCGCCTCTTCCTCGGCGGTGGCGGCACTGCGGCGCGCCCCCGCGGTCGTCGCATCATCCTGCGCCGCAGCCGATGTTGCCCCGAGGGAAACTATCCAAATAATCGCTAAGAAACGGCGCATTGAATTCGTGCGGTCCGGGGCGTAGCACGCCGGGATCACACGGGTCAACGGCGCAATCGCTGGCTTGACCAGAGTCCATCCGACCTTTAACCCGGGTGCCGAGAGTTCTGTGACGGATAGTCTACACTTCATCCCCCTGGGCGGGCTCAACGAGGTCGGCATGAACTGTGCTGCCATGGTCTGCGGCGACACGACGATCGCCATCGACTGCGGCATCGGTTTCACCGATGAGCATGGTGCCGAGCTGGTTCACCCCGACTTCAGCTGGCTTCGGGCACAGAAGGAGAACCTGCGGGCGATCGTGATCACCCACGGACACGAGGATCACATCGGCGCCCTTCCCTACCTCCTCAAAGAGGTCAGGGTCCCGGTCTACGCCCCGCCCTATGCTGCCGCCCTCATCGAGGATCGCCTGGCCGAGCACCGGCTCAAAGGCGTGGACCTCCGCGTAAGCCCCGCGGGAAGCCGAGAGCAGATCGGGTCCATCTCGGTCGAGCGCTTTGCGGTCCACCACTCGATTGCAGACGCCACGGGACTCATCCTGGATACGCCGGTCGGCACGGTCGTGCACACCGGCGACTTCAAAATCGAGTCGAACCCCTGCGAGGGGCAGCGCTTCGATCGAGCTCGCTTGGAAGAGGTCGGGAGCCAGGGGGTGCGCCTCCTGCTCAGTGACTCGACGGGCGCCGAGGTGGAGGGGCACTCCCGAATCGAGCGCGACGCCGAGGCTGCGCTCGAGGAGTGGATCGCCCGGTCCCCGAATCGAGTCGTCGTCGCGACCTTTTCCTCCAACGCATTTCGGTTGAGGGCGGCGTTGCGAATCGCCCGGGAGCAAGGGCGCAAAGTCTGCCTGCTCGGCATGTCGGTCAACAAGCACACCGAAACTGCCCGAGCACTCGGACTGATCCCGCCGATCGATAGTCTTTTGATCCCGCCCGAAGAGGTCAGCGCGTTGCCCCGGAATGAAGTCTTGATCCTCGCGGCCGGTACCCAGGGCGAGCGAGCTTCGGGCCTCACGCGGTTAGCGCGCGACGAACACTCGCGCTTGCAGGTCGAAGCGGGAGACACCGTGATCTTCTCGTCGCGCATCATTCCGGGAAACGAGCTCGGCGTGCTGGGCGTAATCAATCGATTCGAGCGTCGCGGGCTGCAAGTCATCACGCGCGACGCACATCCGGAGATCCACGCCAGCGGGCACGGGAGCCGCGAAGAGCAGCGCACGATGATTCAGATCCTGCGACCGGACGCGTTCGTTCCGGTGCACGGCACACACCATCATCAGCGCCGGCATCTCGAGATCGCCGTCGAGGAAGGAATCAGGCAAACACAACTCGTCGAGAACGGCAGCGTGCTCGAGCTCACTCGAGATGCGTTGCGCATC
>CBDURI010000099.1:0-9046 GCA_965369435.1 uncultured bacterium | reverse complement strand
ACCACGCCGATTTTGACCTGCGCGTCCACAGTGGACGCCGATCCGGCGAGAATGACTGAAGCCAAAGCGATAGTAATGATTCTGCAAAAGCGCATGAGAGCATCCTTTCAGGCCCGGCGTAGCTAGCCGTTCGCCGCGATTCGGTCAAGCCGCAGGGGTTATACGGCCGACGGTCGCTTTTGATTCGGTCAGAACGACTGACCGATGGTGAACTCGAAGCGGATCGGGCTGTCTTGAGGCCGGCGATTGATGGGAATGCCCCATTCGAAACGGAGCGGTCCGAGAGGGGAGAACCACCGAACGCCGAAGCCCACCGAGTACCGGAGGAAGCCGTTTATCCCGCAAGGTGCCGACGAGCGGTCGGAGTCGGGCGCGATGGGTGCCTGGCAGTTCCCGAACTGATCCTTGAACGCGAAGATGTTCCAGGCGTTGCCGCCGTCCGTGAAGATGACGCCCTTGATGCCGACCGCCTCGATGAGCGGGAATTCGAGCTCGATGTTGTAGAAGGCCTGGAAGTCACCGCCGATCGGGCGGCCCTCGGCGATGATCGGGAGGTTCGGGTCGCCGGCGGAGGCGACACCCGCTTGTGGGCCGACCGACTGCAGACGGTAGCCTCGAATCGTGAAGATGCCGCCAAGGTAGAACCGCTCGAAGACCGGAACGATGTGACGGGAAGTGATCAAGCCCACCTCGGTGTTGATCTTGAAGATCACCGGGCCGAACACTTTCTTGTAGAAACGCGTGAACGCGGTTTGGCGGACGAACGTGTTGTCGGAGCCCAGGTACTGGTCTGCGATTTGGACCGCGTAGTTCGCGAAGACGCCCTCCGTCGTCGAAATCCGATTGTCGCGGTTGTCCCAGTTGACGGTGAACCGGAGCGAGCTCGTGATCCCGTCGCGGAACGCGTTGGCGATGAAGATGTTGGAGAAGGTGTTCGCGAGGTCGCCACCGACGCCGAGGAGGTTTCCTCGGGGCTGGGAGATGACGACGTTTTCGAACTCGTACCGGAGGAAGATACGGAAGCGCGGATTGAAAAGAGGGTGACCCGTCGTGACGCTCGCGCCGGTCGAATCTTGCCGGAAATCACGGAAATCCCGAATGCGCTTGAACAGACCGAAGCCGAGGCTCCATTCGGACCCGAGGAACCAGGGCTCGACGAAGTTCAGGTCGATCTGCTGCCGAATGCCGGAGACCTGGAGGTTCAGGCCGAGCGATTGGCCTCGGCCGAAGAGGTTCTGCTGTTGGACTTGCGCCGTGACGATGAAGCTTTCGAGCGACGAGAAGCCCGCACCGACCTGGAACGTGCCGGTCGGCTTTTCTGCGACTTCGACGTTGATCACCATTTGGTCGCGGGCGGTTCCTTCCTCCTCGGAGACGTCGACCCGTTCGAAGTAGCCCAGCTGATTCACCAGCGCTCGCCCGTCCTCGAGCTTGCTCTGGTTGTAGCGGTCCCCTTCGCTGAGTCGGAACTCTCGCCGGATGACCGCGTCGCGGGTCTTGGTGTTGCCGCGCACATGAATGCGCTCGATGTAGACCAGGAGTCCTCGGCGGATGTTGATGGTCACATCGACCAGGTGGTTGGCCTCGTCGAGGTCGGTGCCGGGCACCATTTCCACTAGTGCGTAACCGTTGTCGCGGTAGGTCCGGCTGATCCCCTCGATGCCTTCGGCGATCTTGCTGCGGCTGAACCAGTCGCCCGGCGCGAGCTTCACCATCTTGCGGAGTTGGGCCTTCGGCGCGACGGTCTCGACCTCGTTCCCTGCGCCGTCGGTCTCCATGATGTCGAACTTGCGAATTCGGAACCGTGGGCCCTCTTCGACGGGAATGGTGATGTCGACGTAGGCGCGGTCGGGCGTGAGCTCGACGGTTGGGCGCCCGGGCCGCATCATCAAGTAACCCTTATCGTAGTACCAGGCCTGAACCCCAGTCAGGTCTGCGTCGAACGCCGCACGGCTGAACTTGTTGCGGTCGCTCAAGAACGAGAACATCCCGGTCTCGCTCGTCTGCATGATTTTCAGCAACTCCGCAGCGGGGAGCTCCTCGTTGCCGACGAAACTGATGCGCCGGACCTCGACCTCGGCCCCCTCGTCGATCTTGAAGACGATGTCGACCTGGTTGCTATCGCCCGGGACACGTCTGAGCTCGTACTCGACGTCGGCCAAGAAGAATCCCTCTTCGGAATAGAGCTGACGCATCGAGTCGGCCTGCGCCTCGACATCGGGCACCGACAAGATGGTCCCGGGCTCGAGGGTAATCGTCTCGCCGATGTCGTCTTCATCGACTTCGTCGTTGCCCTCGTAGATGACCTTGCGGATTGCGGGGCGTTCGACGAGGCGGATCGTGAGCTTGATCCCTGCGCCGATGGGGTCGGATTCGATCTGTAAGTCGTCGAAGTACCCCATGTTCCAGAGTGCCCTCGCGTCCCGGGTGACCGCAGGGTCCGTGCAGGTGGAGCCTCGCCGGAGCTTCATCGTCGCCCGCACGTCATCGGGATCGACACGCCGGGCTCCGACCACGACGACGCGCCGAATCTCCTTGTCATGGCAGCTCGTGCGCGGGACACGGATGGCAGCGTTCGGGTCTTGGACGGGTTCGTAGGCGTCGCCTTCGCCCCCTAGGTCCCCTCCACTGGCAATCGGCTCGGGCGGCCGTTGGGGCTGCGGGGAGGTCCGCACGGGCCGCATCATCGGGGGCGGCGGCTCCTGCATGTTGTCCCCGCTCTGAGCGCCCGCCACGGAAGCGAGCCCTGCTGCGAGCATCAGGGCTATGGCATGGGCGGAGGGGCGCATTGCGAGGCGTGACCAGCCGGGCGGCTATAGCCGTGGCCTATGAGGGGGTCAAGTTGGTTTTCCTTGGTTTTCAAGGGGTTGGGGGCGGCGCTCGTCCGAATCGATGCGCCCGTCCTTCATCGAAACGCGTCTCGGCATCATCGCGGCGAAATCCCGACTGTGGGTCACGATGAGGAAGGTGATTCCGTGCCGCTGGTTCAGATCGAAGATAAGCGATTGGACGGAGTCGCTGGTCTGACTGTCGAGATTCCCGGTGGGTTCATCGGCGAGCACTAGCTGGGGCGTCATCAGGAGCGCCCGCGCCAGGGCGACGCGCTGCTGCTCGCCACCCGAAAGCTCGCCCGGACGATGGGTGAGCCGGTCGGTGAGCCCCACCTCGTCGAGGAGCTGCCGTGCCCGGTCTTCCAGCCGTCGGCCGCCCTGAATCAAGCTTGGCATCATCACGTTCTCCAGCGCATTGAACTCAGGCAGCAGATGATGAAATTGGAAGACAAAACCGATGCTTCGGTTTCGAAACTCCGCCAGCTCCGAGCTTCCAAGGCGCGTGACATCCCGGCCTCCGTAGAGGATTCGCCCCTCGGTGGGCAAATCGAGCGTGCCGATCAAGTGCAACAGTGTGCTCTTGCCGGCGCCTGACGGGCCGACGATGGTGACCATCTCTCCGCGATCGATTTGGAGGTCGATGCCCTTGAGGACTTGCAGTGACCGGCCTTCGTGTTCGAAGGTTTTGGTCACGTTCTGGACGGTGACGAGAGGGTCGGTCATCGAAAACGCGAGTGTCAGTCGTATCGGAGCGCGTCGACGGGTCGCACGCGACTCGCTTGATACGCCGGAAAGAGTGTCGCCGCCAGGCATACCACCACCGTTGCGGCGCCAACCAGGGCGAACTCGGTGGGATCGAGGTGTACGGGGAGCTTGTCGATGTAATAGACCTCGGGATTCATTCGGATTCCAAAGTGTTCGGCCGCAAAAGTGAGGACGAAGCCAAGGCCGAGCCCCATGAGGCCCCCTGCCGATCCAATCATGAGACCCTCGATCACGAAGATCCGGATCACCCCGCGCGCTGGGGTCCCCATGGCCTTGAGGATGCCCACCTCCTTGCGTTTCTCCTGCACGAGGAGGGTCAGGGTGCCGAACACAGAGAAGCCGGCGATGAGGACCGCGATGCCGAGGGTGATGAACATGGCGAGCTTCTCGAGGGCGAGGGCACCGAAGAGCTGCCGGTTCATCATTTTCCAGTCGCGCACGCGGAGCCCGTCCTCGCCGATCGTCGAGGCGAGCAGCGCCGCCATGGCAGGGGCGCGCTCGACGTCCTCGACCTTGACCTCGATCCCGCTGATGCGGCCCTCCGAGCGGAGAAAGCTCTGGGCCACGGCGAGATCGATGTAGGCGTGTTTCATATCGTACTCGTACATTCCGCTGTAGAAGATGCCGGCGATTCGGAAGGGACGCGTCTTGGGGATGGGGCCTGTCGGGCCGAGGTCGCCGCGAGGGGAAACCACGGTGACACGATCGCCGACGACCAGCCGCAGCGCCCTGGCAAGCTCTTGTCCGACGATGAGGCCAGGCATCGCGTCTTCTTTGGCCTCGGCGGGGAGGCCTCTGGCCGCGGTGCGTTCGGCGCCTTGGATCATCGCGTCGATGGGCCCGGCGGGCGTGGTGATGATCGAAGAATCGAGGATGCGTTCTGGGTGCCGTAAGTGTTCGAGCTTGCCGTGGGTGAGGTTGTGCCCGAGGTCGGTCACGTCCGACACCGTTTCGGGATCGACTCCGCGAAGGATCGCGCCGGCACGATTGGAGAGGCTCGACACCATGACCTCGACTTGGAGAAAGGGCGTGGCGGCGACCACGCCTTCGGTTTGCCGCGTCCGCTCGAGAAGAGGTTCCCAGTCGTCGATCTCGTCGAATACGCGGTCGACCACGATGTGCGCGCGGTTGCCCAGGATCTTCTTTTTTAGGTCGGCCCGGAAGCCGCCCATCACGCTGAGCACCGAGATCAGCATGCAAGAGGAGACTGCGACAGCGAGGATGGACAACGTCCCGCTTGCGGCGAGGAAGCCGGTCTTCTTGGCGCGCAGGTGGCGCGCGGCGACCATCGTACGGAAGCCTATGCGTTCGAACGCCGACAGGAGTGGGCCGACCGCGCGCAGGCACAGCCGGAGGGCGAACACCGTCGTCACACTCATTCGGATGACCGCGCGAAGCAGGCTGGCATCGTCGCCGTCGGCAGGCGAGAGCGGGAACGCGAAACTGACGGCGACGAAGGCGACCACGAGCGCCGCGTCGAGACCCCACCAGAAGCGTTGGCGCCGCGGGGCCGGCACCAGGAACCAGCAGGAGATGCTCAAGATCACGATCGGCGCTGCGGAGAGGCTCTGGAGCGTGGTTGCCGTGTGATAGAGGGTGGGCACCCAGTCGAGGTCGAGGTCGGAGTAGGCGAGGTGGGTCAGGCCGAAGAGCAGACTCGCGATGGTGCCGCCGAGGACGTGACCGATCGAGACCCGCGCTGCCCAAAGAAGGATGCCCATCGACACGGTCGTGATCACCGCATGCAGTCCTGTGGTGATCGCCAGGCCGATCGTTCGAGCGCGTCCGCGCGCGCCGCGAGGAAGGCGAGCGGCTCCCCGGAAGACTACCGCGCTGAGCAGGGCCAAGGTGAGCTGCGCTGTCGTCCACGCGATGGCGAGGCGAATCCACAGCAGGTCGTCGCCCATCGATGCCTGGAACCATTGGGTGCTGGTCGCGCCGAACACGAGCACGGCGGCGACATGCAAGATCCCGAAACCGCAGAGCACCGCCGTCCAGAAACCAAGCGGCCGCGGTTCGCTCATTCCGCCTCCGGGCGAAGCAGCGGGAACAGAAGCACGTCGCGAATCGACGGCTGGTTGCATAGAAGCATCACGAGCCGATCCACGCCGAGGCCGAAGCCGGCGGCAGGTGGCATGCCGTGGGACAGGGCGCGGATGTAGTCCGCATCGAAGTCCATGGCTTCGTCGTCCCCGCGTGCGCGGTTGCGAAGTTGGGATTCGAAGCGCGCGGCCTGGTCGTCCGAGTCGTTGAGCTCGCTGAACGCGTTGCTCAGCTCGCGGCCGTCGATGAAGAGCTCGAAGCGGTCGACGTAGGCGGGGTCCTCGTCGTTGCGGCGAGCCAAAGGAGAGACCTCCCAGGGGAACTCGGTGATGAAGACGGGTACCGATTGGGCACCGTTGGGCGTGCGGTACATCGCGGTGAGGTCGGGTTCGACCAAGAGCTCGAAGACGGCGAATACCCGCTCGCCATGGGTCTCGCAGTGGGAGAGCAGTTTCTGTGCAGCAGGGTCGAGCTTCGGGGCGATCGCAGTGCAGGCTCTTTCGAAGGCCTCCTCGTCGCTGATCGCATCGCGCGACAGAGCATCGGTCCAGGGGGTCTTGGGGACTTCGCCCTGGCCCGCCCGTTCGAGACGCTCGGCGATCGCTTCTCGCATGTGGACTCGCTTCCACTCTGCCTGAAGGTCGAATGCTCGATCGCCCGTCAGCCCCGGGAAGCGCGCGCCCAAGTCCGCATCGACCGCGCGGAGCATGTCGACGCACAGGTCCATCAAGTCCTCGTAGGTGGCGTACGCCATGTAGAACTCGAGGATGGTGAACTCGGGGTTGTGCTTGGTGCTGATGCCCTCGTTGCGGAACGTGCGACCGATCTCGTACACGCGGTCGAAGCCGCCGACGAGCAGCCGCTTGAGATAGAGCTCCGGGGCGATGCGCAGAATGAGCTCTAGGTCGAGCGCGTTGTGGTGCGTCTCGAAGGGTTTGGCGGTGGCCCCGCCTCGGATCGCGTGGAGCAACGGCGTCTCGACCTCGAGGAAACCGAAGGCGTCAAGAAAGCGCCTCAGAGACTGGACGATGAGCGTGCGCGCGCGGAACACCTCGGCGACGGCGGGGTTGGCGAACAGGTCGACGTACCGCTCGCGGTATCGCTTCTCCACGTCTTTGAGGCCGTGCCACTTGGCGGGTGGGGGCAAGAGGGCTTTGCCGAGATGCTCATAGCGGCGGGCGCTCACCGCGAGCGCGCCGGTCTTGGTGCGGATAGCGGGGCCTTCGACCAGCACGTGGTCCGCGAGGTCGAGGAGCTTGAGAACGGCCGCGTCGCGGTCGCTCAGGTTGTCTGGCCGCACCAGCGATTGGGCATCGCCGTGGGGGGTGCGGATCACGAGGAACGGCCCGCGCTTGGCCACCACGCGGCCGAAGAGTGGAACGTGGGGTGCGTCGTCGGTGAGCTCGTCCTCGAGCGGGAGCTTGGCGCATGCCTCTTCATCGGCAGCGAGCAGAACGAGCCGGCGACGCTCGTCTTCGAGCCCGGGGTTGGTGCGCCAGGTGTTCGGGTACGGCAAGACGCCCAGCTCGCGTAAGCGCTCTGCCTTCGTCAACCGCGTTTGCCGCAGCTCGTCTTCGGTGGCCACTTGCTATTCCTCTTGGGCTTCGCCCGCTTTTTTCTTTTTCTTCTCGGCGTTCAGCAGGAGATACGTTTCGATGAATTCGTCCAAGTCGCCATCCAGCACGGCGTCCGCGTTGGTTACCTTATGGTCGGTTCGCTCGTCCTTGACCATGGTGTAGGGCTGGAGCGTGTAGGTCCGCACTTGGGAGCCGAACGCGATGTCGGCGCGGTCGTTGAGGAACGCCTCTTCGAACGCCTGTTCTCTCTCTCGGCGGGCCTTCTCGAACAGCAAGCCGCGGAGCATCTTCAACGCCGTGTCGCGGTTCTGGTGCTGCGAGCGCTCGGCCTCGCAGCGGACGGTGAAGCCGGAGGGGATGTGCTTCATGCGTACCGCGGACTCGGTCCGGTTGACGTGCTGGCCGCCGGCGCCCCCGGAACGCATCGTGCTTACCTCGAGGTCTTCGTCGCGGATCTCGATCTCGCCTTCGGTCAGCTCCTCGCCGAGGTCCGGGACGACGCTCACCCCCGCGAACGAGGTGTGTCTGCGCTTGTTGGCATCGAAGGGGCTGATCCGGATCAAGCGGTGTACGCCGTTCTCGGCGCGAAGATAGCCATAGGCGTTGGTCCCACGGGCCACGAACGTGGCGTCCTTGATGCCGGCTTCGTCGCCGGCCTGCTTGCTGAGGAGCTCGGTCTTGAAGCCCCGGCGCTCACACCAGCGGAGGTACATGCGCAGGAGGATATCGGCCCAGTCCTGTGCCTCGGTTCCTCCGGCGCCCGGATTGATGGTGACGATCGCATCTGTGTCGTCATCCGGGGTGAGCATACGCTTCAGCTCGAGCCCGCGAACCTCCGTCTCGATCGAGGGGATCTGCTCGGCCACGTCCGCCACCACACCTTCGTCCCTCTCGCTGGCTGCGAGCTCTAGCAATTCCAGTAAATCGCGAGCTTCACCGTCCACTCTCTCGAATTCCTTGAGAGTTTCCTCGGCAGACGCACGCTCACGCATCATCTTCCGGGCCTTCTGCTGGTCGTCCCAGAACCCCTCGCCGAGGCTCAGGTTGGTGAGCCGGTCGACGTTGTGACGGAGGGTGTCGAGGTCAAAGATACCTCCCCAGCGCCTGCATGCGCTGTATGAGGTCTTGAAGTTTCTCCCGGCATTCCCCTGGCGTCATCACTCTGCGCGCGACCTACCGCGCTACCCCCTCGATGTCAATTTGGCGTTTTGGCTTGTGTTGGCGGGCGGTTTCCGGTTCACTTTCGCGCGATGGCTCCTTGGAGAGGTTTTGGGATTGGTGTGCTCGTGGCCGGGCTCTTGGCCCTCACGGCTTGCGATACAGAGAAGCTGGCTGCGGATTCTACCGCGGAGCTCTTCGGGCGGGCGGCCGCCGGGATCGAACAGCATTGGGACTATGAGCTCATCGGGAAGTCGTTTCCGGCCAGCATCATTCAGTTGGAAGGCTTGCTGCGGATCGTTCCGGATAACGAGGTGATTGGGCTCTCTCTGGTCGCCGCGTACGTCGGGTACGGCACCGGATGGATCGAGGACCGGGTCGAGGTCGCGGATATCGAAGACGAGTGGGAAGAGGCCGATGCCCTGCGGCGCAGAGCGTTGGTCATGTACAACCGGTCCTGGGATCTCTCGCAGCACTTCTTGCGCAATCGCGACCCGGGATTCGATGACGCGTTCAAGGGCGGTGTCGATAGCCTGCAAACTTGGGTCGACACGGCGCTCGTCGCCAAGGAGGACGCGGCTATCCTGTTCTGGGCCGGTGCGTCTCTAGGCTCCCGAATCAACATGGGCATGGAAGACATGGACACCGTCGCGGACCTCCCGCTGGCCAAGG
>CBDURI010000098.1:0-9102 GCA_965369435.1 uncultured bacterium | reverse complement strand
CGCAACCGATGATGATCGACGGCATGATTCAAGAAGAGCTGGGGCGGTTTACATCCCTCGAAAGCGACGGTGGTGTCCCGATCGACCCATCGACGACGTTCGCCGTGCAAGCGGATGACGGCACGCGACCACTCGATGCATCGGATTTCGTCGACCCAAGTAGCTGGTTTGCCGGTGACCCAGAAGTCGAGACGGCGATTGAAAACGTGCGCGACAGTGCGCCGGCTGGCGCAACGATGGGTTGGTTCGAGTCGAAAGACAGCGTGAGGAGCCCAAGGCCCGGCGCCGTGCCGATGGGACCCTCGTTGAACCCGCCTGCGCGGTCCGCCGAGGCGCCCGGGGCGCAGCCGATCATGACCTTCCGGCCGCCCGGGGCGACCCCAGTTTCTATCAGGGTGGATCCCGGGAGTCAGCCAGCCAAGGCAACCCAAACCGATGCGCCCGCCGAGAAGATCGGCGGCGGCTCGAAGGTCGTCTTCATCGTTCTCGGTGTTCTGGCGCTTGCGGCGGTCGGCGTTGCAACCGGTTGGTTTCTCACGCAGTAGGCCGGCGCTTCGCCTTGCTGGGGATACTGCGACTCACTTGCCGTAGCCGATGGTAGTCCTGTGGCGGTAAACCATCCTCGCCGAAACGCGCGGCGAGGTACGCATCGGTGACCTCGCGAACTTCGTCTGCCGCTGGGAATCCCGAGCGACCAAGCTCTTCGGCGTGCTCAATCGGTGTCACGTCGGGCGGGCGAGCTTGTCCCGCGCTTCGAAGGCTGCTCTCGAGCGACAGGTAGAGGCGTACCGCGCGATCCCGGTCTGGATCGAGCTGCCGGCCCGCACGGGTTTGGCGCCGTCGTTTGCGGCGCCAGCGGACATACAGCACACCCACCCCGAACGTACTCATGATCGCGATAAACCAGCGCCAGTCGGGGCGGAACGGAATCGGGCCGAAATCTTGCTCGTCGCCTAGGCTGTCGTCCGATTGCGAAGCGCGGCGGGCTCCACGGACCGACCGGTACCACGCTGCAAGGCCCCGGAGGGCTTTGGCTTGGTCCCGAATGTTGTACTCGACCACGTAGTCGGCCCAGCGCACGCGCATGGCGTCCATCATCTGGCGGAGCTTGACCGCCAGGCCTGATGGCGCAGCGAACACCTGCCCCGAGGCCGGCGTAGGATCGAACGTGATCCACCGCCCGTTGATGAGCACTTCGACCCAGCTATGGGCGTTTCCATTGCGAACGGCGTAGTAGTCGCCGTAGGGGTTGTAGTCCGCTCCGAGGAAGCCGGTGACGTTGCGCGCCGGCAGCCCGAGCGAGCGCATCATGAGAGCCATGGCCGTGGAGAAATACTCGCAGTGCCCCGCCTTCGCTTCGAACAAGAAGACGTGCAGCGGGTCTTTGCCTTCGGTGTCGGGTTGGTCGAGGGTGTAGCGGAAGTTGCCGCCTCCGCGAAGGTATCGCTCCACGAGCTGAGCTTGGGCGTACGGATTGGAGGCGCCCCGCACGACTTCTCGCGCCAAGTCGGCCACCCGCCCGTAGCCAGGGGGGACTTCGATGTAGCGTTTGCGAAGGGCCGGGGGGATGTGCTCCGCGAAACCGCGGCCCTTCGGTGCGACGAAAGTCTTGTACGTGAGGGGACCTTGGGTGCTCCCGCCGTAGCGAATGTCCAGCCCGGGCGCGTGCGTAATCTGCCGGTATCGATCGCGACCGGCGCGGACCGTCGGTGGGACCCGGAGCGCCACAGTGCCTCGAGGGAGGAACAAGACCGCCTCTTCCATGGGGTCGAGAATGATCTCGTACTCCTGGTCGTCGGGTCGAGGCGGACGGAAAACGATGTACTCGTCTTGAAGACGCTTGAGCAGGGCGCCTTTCGTTCGGGTACGCGACCAGCGGCCCTCCTTGTAGCGGTCGAACGACGTGCCACGGAGACGCACCCCGATGGACTGCGGTGGGGGGTTGGGCCTGGTCTTTGGCTTGACCCGCATGACCACCGTGGGGTCATCCCGGATCGTCCCAAAGCCGCCAAGCTCGACGTCGTCGCCGAAACCGGCAACCGATTGGGTGGGGGCGCCCAGGCTGGACAAGTACCCCATGCCGACGCGCGGGAACGCAAAGAACATGGCCGCTGTCAGGACGAACAGTGGGACGGCGAGAAGCGTAGTGCCGCCGAAGAACGCAGCCGTCGCGAACTCTTTGCTGTTGAGCTCGCCACGAAGCATGGCGGTGCCGGCGCCGTGTTGGTCCTCCAACTCTTTTCGAAGGTGAGTGAGGGCAAGCATCCACGGCATCACGACGACGAAGCCGAAGAACACGACCGCGTAGTCGAGCCCGGCCGACAGTACGGTTCCGGCGATCAGGTGCAGGAACCCGAGGATGGTGATCTGTTGGTAGTCGGCCGCCGTCTTGCGATGCGAAAGGCGGGAGATCTGAAGGAAAGCGGCGTATTGCACGCCGACGCTGAGCAACGCCTCCCCGGAGAACGCGCGCGCGATCTGAACGAAGAGAAACACGACCGCCATGGCGTTCCAGAAGCGGGAGTACCCGGCGCGATCGAGAAGCGGCGGCTCGGCAAACCAGCTCGCGACGAACGCCGCGACGAGGAGCACCGATTCGACAGGGCTGAACGTCGTGCCCAGCATGAGCGCGATCAGGCCGAGAGCTGCGAACAGGTAAGTAACGAGCTTGTGAGCGAAGGCGAATCTCATGCGGCCCACCGCTTCTTCTTTCGGCTCTGAGGCGCCTGCGCGCGGCATGGCTGCAGGAGCGCGAGGAAACGCCAGATCGGGTCAGGCGGGGTGCCCCCGGCGACCACCGGTGAGACGCTGTCGTTGGTCTGAACCTGCACCGAAACGCCTTGGGTGAGGTAGGCGGCGGTGGCGGTCGCAACCTCGGAAATCGAGGTCTCGAAGCGCTCTGTCCAGGCGGCTTCGTCGTCGCCGCTCACCGCGAGAAGGTTGTTCACCGTCAGTGTCACGAGGGCGTTCGAATCCCGCTCGTGTTCGCGCACGACGAGCTGGCCCCGGCTGGCCGTTCGCTTCCAATGAATGTCCCTCGCCTCGTCGCCGTCACGGTAGAAACGGACGCTGCCGGCGAACTCGCTGCCTCGACCCGTCTGGTGGATGGGCGCAGCATCACCTTGCGTGGGACGACTGGCCGGGCTGGCGACGTATTCGAGCAACTGCGGATAGACGATGACCTCGTCGGGAAGGTACGTGACGTAGCCTTTCTCGATGAGTCCGAACGGGTAGCGCGTGACCACCCGCATCGTGCCAAGCTCGATGATCCCCCGGCGCTTCGTTTCGAAGCCGTAGCTTGCAACCTGTGTCTCGCCCGGCCGGACGCGAACGAACCTTGCGGGCTCAGTCTCGGCACCGTCGAGCTCGTCGATGATTTCGATCGAAATGCTGGAGAGCCAGCGCTTCTCGTTGAGCAGCGCCACATCCATGTAGGAGCGCCTCCCGGCGAACAGTCGCGTCGGGAGCTTGCGTTTGATCTGGAGCCGCCAGAGCGCCAGGTCGCTGAGCACGCCGCTCACCAGCAAGAGGCTGAGGAGCAGACCAAGGACGAGGTAGAGAAGATTGTTCGCCGTGTTGACCGCCGCAAGGCCCACACCGATCGTGATGAAGAGGAACGCCCGGCCTTCGCGCGTGAGTCGAAATCTCCTTCTGCTCCGCCTTCGTCGAAAGATCCGCATCGATGGGACCGATCAGATAGGGACCGCCACGACCGTGAGTAGCTCGCGAATCACGCGTTGCGCGTCGTCGCGAGCCGCTCCGCCGCCCAGGCCACCACTGACCTTCACCCTGTGGGCCAGGACGGGGCCCGCGAGCGCTTTGACATCATCGGGAAGCACGAAGGGCCGCCCTTCCACCAACGCGCGAGCCCGGGCCGCCCGTTCGAAACCGAGCGCGCCTCGGGTGGATACGCCGATCGACAACAGAGGTGTGTTGCGCGTGGCGATCACGATTCGGTGTAGGTAGTCGAGGATCGCGTCGTCCACGCGCACCGAGTCGATCGCCTGCTGCACATGTCGCAGCTCGCTAGCGCTCATGACCGGCTCGAGCTGTTTGACCGGATCGGCGCCGCGACGAGTAAGCACCTCGCGTTCGACGCTTGGCGGCGGGTAGCCGATGCTTAGGCGCACCAGAAAGCGATCGAGCTGGGACTCGGGCAAAGGATATGTTCCGTAAAACTCTTGTGGGTTTTGCGTCGCCACGACGAAGAACGGCTCTTCGAGCTGGTGCGTTTCACCGTCGATCGAAACCTGGCGTTCATCCATGGCTTCGAGCAGCGCGCTTTGCGTCTTGGGCGTGGTGCGATTGACCTCGTCGGCGAGGAGGACCTGCGTGAAGATCGGACCGGGCCGAAACTCGAATGTGCTCTGCAGCTGATTGAACACATTGCCGCCCAACACATCGGTGGGCATCAAGTCGGAGGTGCATTGAAGGCGCCGGAAGGAGACGCCTACCGACGCCGCGAGCGCCCGAGCCAGAGTGGTCTTTCCTACGCCAGGAACGTCCTCGAGAAGCAAATGACCCCGCGCCAGGAGCGAGACGACAGCCAACTTGATGACTTCTTCTTTGCCTCGGACGACGAGCCCGATGTTCCGGACGAGGCGCTGCGACGACTGAGTCGCGTTTTCAGAGATGTGCGCGACGCTGGGTTGAGCCACCCATGGAGCGTACCACAGTCGACTGTATGGGTACAATATTACAATGTCACTGACCCCATGGTCAGGGTTCCACTGTTTGTCCACAGGCGTCGGGGGCTGGGAAGTCTCTGCTATTCCGGAGGCTTGGACTCTGAATGTTCCACCGTCTCCACAGTGTTGGATGGGGATAGGATGGCGTCGGGGTCTTCAAACAGAAAAGCCTCGATCTCGTCTCGTCTCGCGTGCGCATCGCGGCGCCCCATTTCGATGAGGGTCCGCGCGAAGCCACCGTCGAACAAGAGGTAGCTCGCCAAGTCGGCGTCCGCCCCAGCGCCGACGTCCAACATGCTGATGAACGCGCGACCGAGGCTCTTGCCGAAACGAACGCGATTGGACGCGAGGTAGTCGGCGGCAACCTGGCCGATGTCGGTGGTGGGCCGCAGCACAAGCGAGTTGAGCAAGCGGCGCTCTGCCAACGCACCACGCGCTTTTGCGGCTTCGTTGATGCGGTCGAGGAACTCGGGCCCGTAAGCGTGGATGCCATCCTTCAGGAAATCGTTGATGCGCTGCACCTCGAGAAGATCGGTGTTGAGGTGATCGAGTAGAAACGCGTTGAGCACCTTGCCGAGCATGTAGGTCGCGCCGGGGTACTTCCCGTCTTGCACGGCGCGCCGTCCCGCTTCGTGTGGAGTCGAAAGCCCAACCACCAACAGGCGATTCATCCCGAGGTGCACCGAAGGACCCATCGGCGTGTTGAGGCGAAGACCTCCGTCGCAATGGATCTCGTCGCCGATATCGACCGCCGGGAAGATCAGCGGAATCGCTGCGGATGCAAGCACGTGGTGCTGGCCGATCTTGGCCCGCCGGACCAGCGCGTGGAGGCCCAAACCCTTGGGAATTCCCACGCCCGGGGCCGCATCGACAAAAATCACGGGCTGCCCGGTGCCGACGTGCGTCGTGCTGACGGTGAGGCCGCGGAGGGCCCCGCTTTGAATGTTCCGCCGGAGCCGTCGCCATCGGACGGCCCTGCCGACGAGCGCCGATAGCGGTGCGGGGTCGAACACCCCGCGCGCCTGACCGGTGCCGCCGAGGAGCACGCGGTAGAGGCCTGCGGCTTGCTTGAAACCGAATCCCAACACGTCCGCAAGCTCGAGGTCGACCCAGAACGATACCAGATCTTTCATGGCGCCAGGCATCTCGCCAATGGCCGACGCGACGAACGCGCCGTTGACCGCACCCACGCTGGTTCCCGAAATTAGATCGACCTTTGGGGCGTTGCCCTGTGCGTCTGCGAACTCGCTGAAAATGTACTCGAGGACGCCGACTTCGTACGCGCCTCGTGCGCCGCCCCCTGAAAGTATCAAGCCTAAACCACTCAAGTTTTTTCCTCGCCCTTCAAGCCTACCAGTCGAACGGGGGTGCCGCAGAAATCGTCGCTCTGGAGCAGCCGGCGGATCTCCGGGGGAAGCCACACGTCCCCGTGAGGCAATCTGCGGAGGGCGCGGAGCAGCACCTCGGCGCGGCGCCACGGCGGGGCCGTGGGCGAGACGTAGAGCACGAGCTGACCCTCGACTGTGCACAGGCCCCCATCGATATGGGCTTCATCGGGGAGCTCCTCCTCGACCAAGCGAATTCCGAGGCGGGTGAGGGCTCGTTCCAGTGAGTCGAGCTGAAGCGCGGGATCCACGGACCTAAGGTGCGGCCAGCGGCCGAGCCCCGCAATCTGGTCGTTTCCGGGGCCGAGCTGGTAAGATCAACCTACCTTGATTCACCTGGCAAAACCGTGGATCGGCGAGGACGAGCAGCGCGCCGTCGCCGCCGTTCTCGAATCTGGACAACTCGTGCAGGGACCGCTGGTCGAGCGGTTCGAGCAATCGGTCGCCGCCCTGGTCGGCCGCGCGCACGCCATCGCGGTGTCCAGCGGAACCGATGCGATGCAGCTCGCGCTCAGGGCGCTCCAAGTGGGGCCGGGCGACGAGGTGCTGTGCCCGGCTTTGAGCTGGCCGAGCCCAGCACATGCGATTCGAGTTGCCGGGGCGAAGGTTCGGTTCGTCGACGTCGATCAGGACGAGTGGAACAGCACCGCGGAGGCTCTGCGCGAAGCGCGCAACGGCAACACGAGAGCGGCGATCGTGATCGATCAGTTCGGCAACCCGGCGCGCGCCGAACAGATCCGCGAGGCGCTCGGAGCGCTGCCCATCATCGAAGATGCAGCGTGCGCGTTGGGGAGCCGTTTCGCGAGCGGTCCGTGCGGCAGCCTCGGCAAGATATCGTGTCTGAGCTTTCACCCGCGGAAGATCGTAACGACGGGGGAAGGCGGAATGTGCCTCACCGACGACGATGACCTTGCCGAAAAGCTCCGCACGCTGCGCAACCACGGACAGCTACGCGGAGAGTTCGTCGTGGCGGCGGGCAACTCCCGGATGACCGACATTGCCGCCGCGCTGGGGCTGGCGCAGCTCCAGCGGCTCGACGAGATGGTCGCACGACGGCGCGAGCTCGCCGCCCTCTATCGCGACGCCTGGGATGGCGAAATCGATCTTCAAAGGACTCCGGACGGCTCGGAATCCAACTATCAAACATTTGGCGTGGTCCTGCCTCAAGGCCACGACCGCGACACCGTACGCGAGAAAATGCGGGAGCGCGGCGTCGAGGCCGGGCTTCTGTCGTTCGCGATTCACAAGCTCGGGAGCTTTGCAGGAAGTGAAGCCTCGCTGCCCATCGCCGAGCATCTCGCAGCGCGCGGGATCGCGCTTCCGCTCTATCCGCAGATGCGGAACAACGAGGTCGACGCAGTGGTCCGATGTCTTCGAGGGGTGCTCCATGGGTGACGATCTCGTGTTGGAGGTGGAAGGTCTTCGAAAGGTCTTTCACATCGGGTTTTTCCGAAAGCGTGTGGAGGCAGTCAACGGCACCAGCTTCAACGTGAAGAGAGGCGAGATCTTCGGCCTCCTCGGACCCAACGGCGCGGGCAAGACAACCACCATCAAGGCGATCCTTCGACTCATCTTCCCGACCGAGGGCGAGATCCGGCTCTTTGGCCGGTCGGCAGACGATCGCGAAGCGGCCAAGCGGGTCGGTTACATGCCGGAGAACCCGTACATCTATCAGTACCTCAAACCGCTCGAGTTTCTGGACCTGTGTGGACGGCTAGTCGGCCTTTCGAAAGCCGATCGGCTTGCTCGCTCCGAGGCCATGATCGACAAAGTCGGTCTTCGCCACGCGGTGGACCGGCCTATCGGGAAGTTCTCCAAAGGCATGATGCAGCGGATCGGGCTCGCACAGGCTCTGTTGCACGACCCGGAGCTATTGATACTCGACGAGCCGATGAGCGGCCTCGATCCCATCGGCCGAAAAGAGGTGCGTGACTTGCTGCTCGAGCAACGAGAACGCGGAAAGACGCTCTTGTTCACGAGCCACATCCTGAGCGATGTAGAGGAGCTGTGCGACCGAGTCGTGATCATGCAGCAGGGCAAAATCACGTCCGAAGGACGGGTGCACGACCTGGTGGAGACCGCAGGGCGCAGGGTCGAGATTCGCCTGAGTGGCGCGTCGCACGCACTCAAGGATGCGCTCAGCTCGCGGGGAGCGATCCTCGACTACGGCGGCGGGCATCTCACCCTGCGGGTCGATGGTCAGGACGCGGTCGATGAAATCATTCGGGTCTCGAACGCAGCGGGCGCGCGGCTCGATGCGATGATCCCGGAACGCCAAACCCTCGAGAAACTGTTCCTGCAGAGTACGAAACACTGACACGCCGGCTTGCTCTCGTCGGGGACGACCCTAGAGCTACGGCATGACCGTCAAACGGGTTTCACCGCAGGAGGCAGACGCGCTCGTCAAAGAGGACGGCCATGTGTACCTCGACGTTCGATCCATCCCGGAGTTCGATGCGGGCCATCCCGCAGGCGCCTACAACATCCCGTTGTTGCACGCGACGCCGTCAGGCATGCGCCCGAACCCAGACTTCCTGTCCGTGGTGGCCGCCGCCTTTGCGAAGGATGCGAAGCTCGTGCTCGGGTGTAGGACAGGCGTTCGCTCGCTGCGCGCGGCACAGGGCTTGCTCGACGCCGGCTTCGAGACCGTCGTCGACCAGCGCGCGGGGTTCGACGGCACACGCGACCCGTTCGGCCAGGTCCAAGAGGCGGGTTGGCAGGATGCGGGCCTCGACGTGGCGAGCGATGCCGAGCCCGGCCGCGCCTACGAGGCCCTACTCACGCCCAAACGCCTGTAGTCCCCTCTAGCCGAACATCGCGGCCCAAAGGATGCCAGGAAGCCTCATCAACGACGGGTCCGCGTTGAAATACGTCATCTTTCGGCCAACGGTGGCTCCGGCCTTGTTGTCGATGAACCAAAGGGGCTTCGGCCAAACGCGGAACGGCCCACGCAGCACGGACTTCTGGGGCTTGTCGAACATGTACGTGTTGTGCACGATGCCTCGGCCGGAGCGAATGTCTTCGGTCGT
>CBDURI010000097.1:0-9123 GCA_965369435.1 uncultured bacterium | reverse complement strand
GTCGCGAAGGCGATAGGCGCGTGGGAACAGCTGCGCGACCAGCGTTCCGCGCAGACGATCCGTTCCAACCGCGTACGGCAGAACCGCGATTTCTTTCGCCACGGCGCCATGCTCCCTTTCTACTGGTGGCGACGTCGACGGATTCGCAGGTTTTTTCCCAAGGTCATTCTCGACGAGCCCGCACTGCGTGAAACCTTGTTTGCGATCGAGCAAATCGGACCCATCGTCGACAACTTCGCTTTCAAGGGCGCGCGGGTCGCCCGGGGCTCGACATCGGCCGCACTGGCGGACATTGCGTTCTTGTACATGCAGCTTGCCGACGAATTTCTCGACGAGCTAGCAACAGCAGCCGGCGGCCACGATGCCGCGGGCCTTCTGGTTCAGGCAGTCTACCACGACGATACTTCCGAGCGTCCGCTATGCGATCTCTCCCTCGCTCATCTCCAGGAGGCCGGCATCGACCCAGACGCTCACACCACCAGGTTTGGGCTCAGCCTATCAACGCTCTTCGAGGCACTCGACGAGGTGTCGGCCACAATCGACACCCTCCTCGCGAACGCGGACGACGCGATCGTACACGCCACGCATCTCTTTTTGCACCATTGCTTCCAGACCTTCTTGGACGAGGCTGAACTTTGCGCGGCTGCGCCCGGACGTCGCGTCGACCAGATGCGTCTCCAAGACGCGGCATGGCACTTCTATCGCAAGAACAACATGGTCATGATGCTCTGGCTCGATCTGCGCGCGCGTCTGCTTGGGCTCGAGCCCACACAACACGTGAAGGTGATTCGCCGGTGGGGGTATCTCCTGTCGGCGTTCCAGATTTTCGATGATTTGAAGGACATCGCACTCGATCTCGGCAAGCAACCGAGCTACCCGCTTCAAATCGCTGCAAACGACTTCCCCGAGGAGTTCGCCTGGCTCGAACAGCGCTTCGGGGGAGGACGGCTCGCCGTCACCCGTGACGAAGTGCCGGAAGTGAACCTCCGAGCAAGCGGAACCGTCCAGCAGTGCATGCGCTGGAGTCGGCTCATCGCGCTCGCTCACTTCGACAACGCACTCCTCTACGCGTCGGACCAGCGGTGGCGCAAGAGCTGGACCCAGCGCCGCAACTCGTTCAACCCTCGCGGCGCAAGCACGGCCCGGATGCGCGTACACGCGGTAGACCGCCTAGTCCACGCGTTGTTGGCGATGCGGGGCACCGATTCGATGCCCGCGGTGGACGACGAGCAACTCGCGTTCGCGCTCGACGCAAGCGCGTACGAAGGCTCATGGCGCATCTATCTGGCGCTGTTCCCGAACATTCGGGCGATCTATCGGTTCGCGACGCTGAGAATGTGGATGACCACCGCAGAGAAGGCGCAGGTAGCGCGCCAACTCCTTCGCCGATTCCCTCGCGCGCGGGCAAACGCCCTAGTCGGCCTCGCCGATGCTGATGTCGACCATCAGGTCACCGGCGATCGCCTCGAGGCTTTCTCGAAGCTGATCGAGGTCTAGGCTCTTCGGCGCGCGAAGCTTGGCCGTCGCCTTGAACAAGGTGTCGCCGGACCAGGGCGCTCCATCGCACTCGGTGTTCAGCTCGTCGACGTTGACGCCACGCGCGGCGAGCGCCTCGGAGATCTTGTGAACGATGCCGGGGCGGTCACTGCCGATTAGATCGAGCAGAATCACGTAACCGTCTTCGACCGTGTCTTCGACGCCGCGCTCCACCACCACGCGGAGCCCGTCCGACCGCAGGGCCTCGAGCGCCTCCGACAGGGCCTGGACTCCCGCCTCGGGCACGCTCGCGCGAAGAATCCCCGCAAACTGCCCCGCCAGCCGAGACATCCGGCTCTCCACCCAACTGCCGCCTTGCGCCTCGATTGCAGCCGACACCGACTCCACCAACCCAGGCCGGTCCTTCCCGATCACAGTGACAACAAGAGACTCCATAAGGGACACTCTCCCTACCCGTAATCACGCGACATTCCAAGGCTTTTCAGGCAACGATCCCGGCGCCCCGCCGACTCGTCGAGATCTTTACGTGAGAAGCGGCTAGATCTCGGGGAGTTAGGACCGTAGAGCCTGTCCCCATGTTCGCGAAGCGTACGCAGGAGGTGGAACCGTTCCTTGCCATGGAGGTCATGGAGCGAGGGATGGCCATGGCACGCGCCGGGACGCCGATCGTTCAGCTTGGGGTCGGGGAGCCGAACTTCGATGCGCCGCCGGCTGCGATTCAGGCTGCGGTCGATTCGTTGGTGTCGGGGGAGACCCACTACACCGACAGCCGAGGCTTGTTCGTCTTGCGCGAGGCGATCGCTCAGGACTGCGAGACGCGGCGCGGAGTCGCGGTGGACCCGGACCGGATCGTGGTCACCAGCGGAACCTCCCCAGCGATCCTGTTGTGCTTGAACCTGTTGGTGGACCCCGGCGACGAGGTGATCCTCGCGACGCCGCACTACCCCTGTTACCCGAACATGATCGCCGTCTGCGGCGGCAAGACGGTTCTGGTGCCGACCGGACCCGAGGACGGCTTCGTGATGGACGTCGCCAAGGTGAGAGCCGCCATCACGCCGAGAACCCGCGCGATCTTTCTTGCGTCACCCGCCAACCCGACGGGCGCCGTCCAGCCCAAGGCGGTCGTGGAAGAGCTCAGCAGCCTCGGTATTCCGATCCTGTCTGACGAAATCTACGACGGGCTCACCTACGACGGCGCGCAGGTGACCTCCCCGATGGGTTTCACCGAGGACTGCTATCTGCTCGATGGGTTTTCGAAGCGCTACGCCATGACCGGGTTTCGTCTGGGCTACCTCATCGCACCCGAAGTAGCGATGCGCCCTTTGCAAAGCTTGATGCAGAGCTTCTTCATCTCGACGTCGCAGTTCGTTCAGCAGGCTGGCGTCGCGGCGTTGGCCCACGGCGCGGAGCAGGTCGAGCACATGCGCCAGCAGTACGCCATTCGCAGGCGTATTCTGGTCGATGGCCTACGGGACATCGGCTTGTCGATCCCCATCGACCCGCCGGGCGCGTTCTACGCACTGGTGGACATGCGTCACTTCGAGCGCGACTCGCTGACGCTGTCGTTCGACATTCTCGACAAGGCCCACGTGGCGACCGGACCGGGACGAGACTTTGGAGAAGCCGCCGAAGGATTCATTCGCTTCAGCTTCGCGACATCGCGCGAGGACATCGAAGAGGGCTTGCGCCGACTGGCTCGCGCCCTCCCCGAGCTCTGACCATCAGTCCGCATCACCGAGCAGCGCGAGAAGCGCCGCTTCATCGATGATGGTGACGCCGAGCGCCTGCGCCTTTTCGTGCTTGCTTCCAGGCTCGTCTCCCGCAACCACGTAGTCGGTCTTCTTCGACACCGAGCCCGACACCTTGCCGCCCGCCGCCTTGACGCGTTTCGTTGCCTCGGTGCGGCTCAGCGTGGGCAACGTCCCCGTCAGCACGAAGGTCTTGCCCGAGACTTCGGCGACCTCGCGCACGTCGGACGCTCGGACGCTGAGGCTCACCCCGACATCGGCCAGGCCGGTGAACACCTTTCGGACGGCCGGCGAATCCAGCTCGTGAAAGATGCTGTCCGCGCTCTTGCGTGCGAGCCCCTCGACCGCACCACGCTCTGAAGACTTCGCCGGCGCCACGGTTTCGACGGCCTCTTCGTCTTCGGCGACATATCGCGCCGCAAACTCCAAGAGTCCGTCTGCGGTCTTGAAATAGGCAGCGAGGTCCTCGGCCATCGTCTCGCCCACGTGGCGAATCGCCAGCCCGTGCAACACCCGTCCGAGACCGCGTGCCTTGGCCACCTCGAGACCAGCCTTCACCCGCTCGGCGCTCTTCTCGCCCATCCGATCGAGCTCCGCGAGCTCCTCCACGTCGAGACGAAACAAATCGTCCGGCGAGCGAACACCGAGCTTGTCGACCACCTGATCGACGAGGACCTCGCCCATCCCGTCGATATCCATCGCTCCTCGGCTGGCGAAATGACGGAGCCGCTCACGGACCTGGTCCGGACACGTGGGATTGGGGCAGTAGACGAAAATCTCTTCGCTCACCACGTTCGTCCCGCATGTCGGGCAGACATTCGGAGGCACGAAGCGCTTCGCTCCCCGCTTGCGCTGGCTCTTGTCGACCTCGACGACCTGAGGAATGATCTCGCCGGCCTTTTCGACCAACACCGTGTCGCCGACTCGCACGTCCTTACGCTCGAGCTCGACGAAGTTGTGCAGTGAAGCGCGGCTCACCGTCGTCCCCGACACGAACACCGGCTCTAAGATCGCGACCGGCGTCAGCTTCCCCGACTTCCCCACGGACACTTCGATGCCGAGGAGCTTGGTGGGCTTGCGCTCGGGCGGGAATTTGTACGCGATGCCCCAATGCGGGTGATGCCCGGTCGCGCCGAGGCGCGCGTACATACCGAGGTCGTCGAGCTTGATCACCATCCCGTCAATGTCGTAGTTCAGCGCGCCACGGCGGGCCTGGTAGTCCTCGCAGTACTGAAGCGCCGCCTCTTCGGAGACGGTCTGAAACACTTCACTCAGGTACACATCGGCGCCGCGGTCCGCCAACCACTGCAACGTCTCTCTCTGAGTCGGCGGAAGCGTCGCCCCGTCGTCCCACGCGACCTGATAGAAGAACGATCGAATCCCGGTCTCTTCGAGGCCTGCCGGATCCTTTCGTTTCATCATGCCAGCACAACCATTGCGCGGATTGATCAACGGCTTGTCCAGCGTCGCATTGAAGCGCGCGAACTCGCTAAGCGGCCAGTAGAGCTCGCCACGGATTTCGATCTCTCCCTTGCCGGCCTTCCGAAGCTTCGTCGGCACCGTGCCGAGCCGGGCCACCTGGTGGGTGATCACATCTCCCTTGTGCCCATCGCCCCGGGTCACCGCGCGACGCAGCACGCCTCCGGCGTAGAGAAGCGACACCGAAATGCCATCGACCTTGGGCTCGACGATGGTCGGGAGCACCTCGACTTCCAACTCTTTGCGACGGCGGCGAAACCACGCGGACAGCTGATCGGCAAGCGGCATGGGCTCACCCGCACTGTCCCGCCGATTCGGCGACAGCTTCTCGAGTGACAACATCGGCACGCGGTGCTCCACCGTTTCGAACCCGGCGGTGTGATCCTGCCCCGGCTCGGCATCGATCCGCTCCGACGCGTCGATGCCCAACGAATCAGCAAGCTCCCGATATCGCTCGACCAAGTCATCGAACGCCCCATCGGTGATCTCGGGAGCCCCCGCCCGATACGCCGCCTCGTGATACCGAATCTGCCCGGCGAGCTCCTTCAGCTCCACTTCCGCCCGCACCCGGTCACCCATCCGCGAACCTTGCCAGAATTAGCCTGTTTCAAAAGGGGTCTGACCCCTTTTAGAAGTCCCTATTTGTCGTATTTTTGGGTGATGTTGTGACAATTGGGTCCCGCTAGGGCAGCTTGTTTAGTTGGGGATGATCGACGAAGGGCAGCGTCCCGAGAGCCTCGGGACGGAATCGAAGGCTCAGTACGAGCGCGAGCGCGATGAACAAACGCGTCTTCGATCGCTCGGTGCCTTGTCGCACATGTTACCGGTGCTGGCGATCATCTACGCAGCAGCGGCCGTGGTCTTTTTGGTGTCGCCGCCGTTCACCCCCAACGCCCCGCACGTGTTCATCTGCGCGGTGTCTTCTGCGCTGGTGCTCCTGGTGTGGGCGGGCATGCGGGTCGACGATCCCCGCTTCGACACCCCAGTCTCGATAGCCACCATTACGATCGCGGCCGGCATGGGGCTCACGATGTTCGCCGTCAGCGGCGCGATCAGCAATACGACAACGCTTGCGATCTGCCTCGTCACTGCCGGCGCCCTGCTCTATCGTTTCTCGATGTTCGCAGTGATGGTCGGCGTGGTGTTCATCGGCTGGCTTCAACTCGCACACGGCAGTGCGAGCGGCCCGTACATCCTCGGGATGTTCCACCTTTGGGCCGCCACCCTCGTGGGGTCCCTGGTCCTTTGGTCGCGCCGTAAGCTCATGTTCCGGCTCCATTACGAAGCCCAGAATGCCGATTCGATGCGCCGGCTCGCGACCGAGCAGGCACTCACGTTGGGGCGCGCGCGCGACGCTGCCTTAGCCTCGGCTCAGGTAAAAGGACAGTTCCTGGCGAACGTGAGTCATGAAATCCGCACGCCGCTCAACGGAATCCTCGGCCTCCTACAATTGATAAACCCGTCGACGCTGCCGAAACCGCAAGACGACTACCTGCGGGAAATCCACAGATCAGGCCGCTCCCTGCTCGCCATCGTCAACGATTTGCTGGATCTTTCGAAGATCGAGGCCGGCGAGATGCGTCTCGAGTCCGTCGCCTTCGACATCACGTCGATGATTGAAGATGTTGCGGTGAACTACGCGTCAGCCGCGCACGCCAAGGGCATCGAGCTCATCACCCAGATCGGTCCCGACGTGCCCTCGGAGGTACTGGGCGACCCACTACGACTGCGGCAGATCATCTCCAATCTGCTCAACAACGCGTTGAAGTTCACCGAGGAGGGCGAGGTGATCGTCGGAGTTAGGGTTCGCGATCGAAGCCCGTGGGACGTCAACCTCGAGATCCGGGTCTCCGACACGGGCCTCGGGATATCCGAGGAGCGCGCGCAGAGCATCTTCCGGCCCTTCTCCCAAGCCGACGCGTCCACAACCCGGAAGTACGGCGGCACCGGACTCGGGCTCCCGATCTGTCGGCAGCTCGTCGAACTGATGGGCGGCGACCTGCGACTCAAGAGCACCCCAGGGGAAGGCAGCACGTTCTACTTCGGAACGCGTTTCGAGCTCGAGGAGAAGCTCAGCGAGGAGCTCAAAGCCGTCACTGAGGCGCTCGCGGGGACGGAGGTTCTCGTGCTCGAGAGCAACAACAGGGCGCGCGAAACGCTCTGCACTCAACTGCAGGCTTGGAACATGGAGGCATCGGCGACGACGACGTTCGACGGCGCGCTCCGGACATTTCGCTCGTCCCCGTGTCCTGACGTAGCGATGGTCGACCTGCGCAGTCTCGGCAAAGACTGGCGAAACCGCGTGTTCGAGCTCAACGCCGCCGCTACGAGACACGGAAGCTCCGTCGTCGCGATTTGCTCCCACCGCCACGAGATCAGCGAGTTGGTCGAGGCTGGCATCTTCGTACATGTAGAAAAGCCCATTCGGCGAGCCAATATCGTTGCGGCCCTCCTCGACACACTCAAGCGCTCGGGCTCCTCGGGACGCCCCCAGGGCTACGTGGACCGTCCCTCTCTGCCGGCTCCACCGCCGCAGGAGCTGCGGTCCAACGGCATGAAGATCCTCGTCGCTGAGGACAACGCGATCAATCTAAAAGTCGTTCACGCGCACCTTCAGGCCCTCGGGTACGAGGTCGACGCCGTCAATGACGGTGTCGCCGCACTCGAAGCTCTCGAGGAAGGCCATCGTTACGCGGCAGTCATCATGGATGGACAGATGCCGAACATGGATGGCTATCAGACCACCCGAACGCAACGAGCGCGCGAATCCAAGTCCGGTCAACGCCGCGTTCCGATCATCGCGCTCACCGCCCATGCAATGACGGGAGACCGCCGGGTCGCGTTCGCGGCAGGAATGGATGACTACCTGTCGAAGCCCTTCACGCAGAAGCAGCTGCAAAAGGCCCTTCTCCGCTGGGCAGCCCGGCCGGCCGCGAGTGCCTCCGAGTTTCCGCCGGATGCGCTCGACACCACGATCACCTCTCAGCTCTTGGAGCTCGAAGACGAGGAACCGGGGTTCATATGCGATGTCATCGAGAGCTTCTTTCAGACCGCCGAGGAGAACATCGCATGCATGAAGGCCGCGATCGAAACCGATGACCTCTCTACGCTGCGCGCCGCGGCCCACATGCTTCGAGGCAGCAGTCAGCAGCTTGGGGCGCGCCGATTTGGGGCGACCTGCGCCAAGCTGGAAAGCGTTGAAGCAGCCGAGGATGCCCGCCCGATCGTGAGCGACTTGGAACGCGACCTCGAGGGTGCGCGCGACGCGCTGACGAGCCTCGCAGACAGAGCGCTCGACGCAGCTTCCTAAACCGACCTGAAGACTCAGTTGCCTTGCACGCCCGCGAGTCGCGAGGCGTCGACGATCCAACTGTCGCGAATGGTCTGCGCTGGAACCCCGTCCGCGTGCTCGACGAGCCACTCGACGTCCGAGGCATCGAAGCGCGCAATCTGATGGAAGTGATAGATGCCAAGGCGATTCAACGAGCGTTCGAGACTGGGGTCGACGCCCTCGAGCCGTTGAAGATCGTCGCGCGGTCCGAACGGCTGCACCATGACCCATGCAGGCGGCCGCGACTCACCGGTCGTTTTCACTTCGAGCTCAGCCTCGCGGATGCGACCCTTGAGACGCTCGATGTCGTCGAGCATGCGTTCGTGAATGCCGTGCAGCACTTCGAGCTCGGTCTGAAGCCGCGCGCCTCGGGTCTCCGCCTGCCGCAGTGCGTTCTGCGATGCATCACGCTCCTCCACGGCCATCCGAAGCTCACGCCGCAAATCTTCCGCAGATTCGCGCGACGTCGGTCGTTCCTCGAGGTCGATCGCCGACAGCCGCTCGGTGGCCTCTCGCATGGAGCGATTGCGGGAGTCCAGTGTCGCGGTAAGTTGCCGTTTGGCACGTTGCACCGCTTCGAGCTTCTCGGCTGAAGCGCTGAGTTCTTTGTGCAGCCCTTGGATGCGCTGATCCTGCGTAATGATGTCGGACCGCGCCTCTTCGAGCTCGTACTCGAGGGTCTTGGCGCGCACCGGGGCGACCAGGCGACCCCAAAACACCTGGCCTAGCCACAACAACACGCCACCAAACACAGCGGCGATCAGCAAGGCGCCGATCATCTGCAGCACGAGATACGTCACGTCTCACCTCCCCCAAGGCCTTCTTCGCCAGCGACGAGCATGTTCGCGTTCACGACGCGCACCCCCCGAACCATGCTCACGATGCGCACCGCGCGCTGAGCCTCCGACACGGACGGCACGTCGCCACGAAGCTCGACGTCTCGCCCGTCCACCACGGGGACCACCCCCGCGAAACCCGTCCGCTCGAGGACAGAGGTGACCCGTGTGGCAACGTCCCACTCGACCTGGTGCCGTGCGGAGCTGAAACCAGACACCCAGACGACATAGC
>CBDURI010000096.1:0-9127 GCA_965369435.1 uncultured bacterium | reverse complement strand
AATTCCTCCGTCGGGTTTTGAAGCATCATCCACTCGACATAGAGGAACTGGATCTCGCCGGGGGGCTCGAGCCCCTCGGGCGCTGGGCGCACGACGCGTCGAAGCACTTGTTCGACCAGTAGGTGTTCCTCCCCATTTTTCGTCGCATGCATCGTCAGGTGTTGCCGCTCCGGATCGCTCGGATCGAGGGTTAGACGAGGCATGGTGAACCCGAGCTTTCGGACCTCGTCCATCAAGCCGTACTTCTCGAGCGCGAACTCGACTCCGTGCCGCGAATAGTAGTCCAGCATTCGGGTTGCCCGGTATTGCGGACCATTCAGGTCTCCCAAGAGGTCAGCCTCGCTGAGCTCCCACTCGCCGCTCGGGCGCTGAAGGTCGTACGGATCCAGCTCTTCCGCGATCTGAGAATACTGCTCGTAGATGCTCGAAGTGGGCTCTTCCGCGATCGTCGTTTCGTCGAGCAGCAGCCAACGGATGAAGTCCCTCGATGCGCGCCACGCATCGTCGCTGTAGCCGCCACCGAGGGTCACAACCACGGGGCACCGACGCTTGCGGGCCAGCTCGACGACAAAACAATCGCGCGCGAGCACCCCTTCGCGTGTCAGCGCGAACTCGCCGAGGCGATCCCCCTTGAGAACGTCGTTCCCTGCGACGTAAAAGATCAAGCCGGGTTCGAACTTCTCGAGCGCTGCGGGTAGCGTCTCGCGAAGCTCGCGCAGATACGCAGCATCGTCGGTGCCAGAAGCAAGCAGGAACTGTTGGTCTGTCGCCGCCTCTACGTGGCTCCAAACCGAACCATGGATCGAGTAGGTGAACACCGTGTCGTCGTGCTCGAACGTCACGAGGTTGCCATTGCCCTGGTGGTAGTCGAGGTCGACGATGGCAATGTGGGCCTCGAACCCATCCTCGCGCAATGATGCGATTGCGACGGCGATGTCGTTGTAGACGCAGAACCCCGTTCCGGCCTCTGGCTCCGCGTGATGAAAGCCTCCTCCGATGTTGAAGGCCACACGCTTCGGGCTGCCGACGGCCCACCGGGCACATGCCACTGTCCCGCCTACCTGTCGGCGCTGCGCGATCAAGACTGGGTCCACGTCGACGAACTGCGCTTCGAGGCCGAAGATGCGGCCCAGGTATTCGGGTCGGGCGGTTTGCTCGAGGTAACTCTCGGCATGCACCTTCGCGAGGTCGGCCAAGGCGGCCAGAGGGGCCGGGCGCACCTGCTTAGGGCCTATCAGACCCTCCGCCCCGAGAGAGCCGAGAATCTTTTCGCCCCGCTCGACTTCGACACCTGGCACGCGTGCGGTTTCAGCGAGCGCCTCGACTTTGTATTGCGGGTGGTACCACAGGCCCACCCCGTCTTTCAGTCGGTTGCGCGCCTTTCTCCGTTGTAGCCAAGTGGCCATCGCCGTTACACCGAGATGGAACCTTTGCGGAAATCGGTGCTCGCGATGTGCACGTTGATCACCACCGGCTTGCCCGAGGCCGCGAGCGCCTTGGCTTCCTCGAGAGTGGCATCGATTTTCGATGGGTCGTCCAAGAGCAACCCCACGGCGCCGTACCCTTGTCCCACCTCGTGATAGGCCGTGCGCTTCAGTACGGTCCCGATGTCGGTGCCGAGCATCGGGACTTGTTCGCGCGCGATCTGGGACCAGGAGCCGTCGGTCCCGATCACCGCGATCGGCGCAAGCCCATGCCGAACGCAGGTGTCCATCTCGGCCAGACTGTAGGCGCAAGACCCGTCGCCGTAGATCAGCCAGACCTCTTTGCCTGGTCGCACCAGCGATGCCCCTACCGCGAAACCGCCACCAACGCCCAGCGTGCCGAATACCCCGGGGTCGAGCCACGATAGGGGCTGCCGCGGCCGCAGGATGTACGACGCGGTGGCGACAAAGTCTCCACCGTCGACGACGAGCACGGCGTCGTCCGCCATTTTTTCTTCGATGCGCTGCAATAGCTGCAGCGGGTTGACGAGGTCCGTCGGCGCTTGTGCTTGCTCACTGATTTCATCGTCGCGCTCGACCTCGCGGGCACGAAGCGTGTCGAACCAATCGCTCCAAGGACCGAGCCCCCCGCCCAGCGCGTCGGCGAGCTCTTTCAGGAACTCGCCTGCGTGCATGTGGACCGGAATCTCCGGGCGCCTGTTCTTGCGCATCTCGCTCGAGCTCAGGTTGGCTGCGACCAGGGTCGCGCGGCTCGAAATGCTTCGCCCGTAGCCCAACCGAAAATCGAACGGGAATCCGGCAACGATGACTAGGTCGGCTTCCTTGAGTGCCGCGGTTCGCTTGTGTCGAAACTGGATGTCGCTGTGTCGGCCGAGCAGACCTCGGGCCATACCACCGAGCCAGCTCGGGACTCCCAATGTCCGCAAGGCATCCGCGATGGGTTCAGCATCGCGGCAGTTCACCAGGGCCTGGCTCCCGACGACCAGGGCCGGTCGGTCGGCCGCGCGCAGAAGTGAGGCGACCTTCGAGATGTGTGGGCTCTTGGTGCTCGGCTTGGGAGGGAGGGACTCTCGGATCGGCGGGATCATGCTCATGTGGGGCTGGTGAAACTGCCGGTACAAGTGGCCGCGCATGTAGAGCTCGAGCGCTTTGGAGCCAAGGTTCTTGCCGTCTTTGACGCCGCTCTCGTTCATGAACATCTCCCGGACCATCTCTTCCGGATAGAGCACGTCGATCGGTATCTCGAGAAACACGGGACCAGGGACCCCGTCCTGGGCGAGGTCCAACGCCTTCTCGACCGTCGGCTGGATGCTGTTGACCTTCGTGATCGAGACGGCCCACTTCGTGATCGACGCCATCACCGAGAGCTGGTCGATGTCTTGCAGTGCTCCACGGCCTTTGAGCAACGTGGCCGCGGCGCCGCCGAATATCAGCAACGGGGATTGGGCCAGCTGGGCGTTCTTCACGGCGGTAATCGTATTGGTCACGCCGGGACCTGCCGTCACCGCAACGACGCCGGGGACGCCGGTCATGCGCGCCACGGCGTCGGCCGCGAAAACGGCGCTTACCTCGTCGCGCACATCGACGACCTTGATGTCGTTGGCCTCGGCGCCCACGAGAATGGGAGAAATGTGTCCACCGCATAGCGTGAACAACTGCTTCACACCCCGAGATGCCAGGACCCGTCCGATAATCGCGCCGCCGTCTTCTGCCATCAGGTGCTCCCAATCTCGTCGAGCACGTGTTGCTCGAGCACAAAACAGGTGAACGTTCCTTCGAACACCTTTTCGGAATTCACGGTCGCCTCGACCTGCACTTCGTGCTTCCTACCCTGGGCACCCACGGTCCGCGCGCTCGCGACGAGACGGTCGCCTCGCCGGACGGGCTTGAGAAAGCGGCTATGCGCCGCCCCGAGGACGACGTTCGGGTCGTTGATCGCCAGCATCGCTGCATAGTCGGCCGCACCGAAGACGAACCCCCCGTGCACCAGGCCCTGAGCGTCGACGACCATCGAGTCGGTAGTTTCGAGGACGACCCGGGCGGACCCGGCACTCAGCGTCTCAGGGGTGCCGCAGAAGCGGGGATCTGCTTCGAGGTGGGTCTTGGGCTTCATGGCCGGGCACAATTACACGACCCGGAGGTCTAGAAAAGCAGGCTCCGGTCCCATCACTGCCTTTATCGCTTGCCGTTGGGGCGTTGGGGTGTCTAATAGATGACCAAATTATGGCGAGATGGAGGGTCATGTGAACGAGTTTGCGCGTTACCTTATGGAAAACGCAATCATCGACTTCCAGGGCGGAATCACTATCGATGAAGTCCGGAAATTTTTACGCGACGAAGACAGCCGCGAGTCGAGGTCCCTCCTGTCGCGCCTGATCGAGGACAAGGGTCTGGATGACCTGATGGTAACCATTGCCGATTGTCTGAAGGAAAACATCCGAACGGGAATCAATGAGGACATCGTTCGGGCCCAGCTCAACAGCTACAGCGATTCGTAGCTCGCGGCATCGCCCCAGAATCTCTGCTAGGATCGGCTTCCTCATGCGCTGGATGGCACTGTGCGTTTTGTTCGCTTTCGCGTTGCTCGGCTGTGAACGGTCAACCGAAGCCGACAGTGGCTCGAAACGTGGCTCCGCGGAGGTCAAGCCCGCTTCTGGTTCCTCGAAGGGGCCAATTCGGAGTCTGCCGCAAGTCGACACGAGCGCCCTCGACGGCTTCAGCCAGGGCATCTGGATCGACATGGTCAACGAGCTGTTGTCGCCCTGTGGCGAGCCGGTGAGCGTGGCCCGCTGCATCGTGGAGAGCAGGAAGTGCAAGCGGTGCGTGCCGGCGGCACGGTACGTCGCGCGGCTCGTAGATGACGGCTACTCGCGCGACGAGATCCGTGACGTCTACCGAGTCCGCTACAGCGACGACACCAAGATCGACAATCTGACATCCCACGATTCGCCATTGCGAGGCTCGCCCATGGCGCCGGTGACGCTCTATGAGTTCAGCGATTTTCAGTGCCCGCACTGCAAGATGGCCGCCCCGATGCTCAAGAAGATCGTCGAAGAGTCGAATGGCAAGGTGAAGCTGATCTTCAAACAGTACCCGCTTCCCATGCATCCCAAGGCGCGTGAGGCCTCCAAGGCCACTATCGCCGCCCACAAACAAGGGAAGTTTTGGGAGATGCACGACCTGCTCTTCGAGAAGCAGGACGAGCTGCAGGCGGCCAACCTCGACGACTACGCCAAGAAAATTGGCCTCGACATGAAGCGCTTCAAGGCCGACATGAAGGCGAAAGCAACGGATGAGAAAATCGCTGCGGACCGTGCAGAAGGTGAAGCGGCAGGCGTCGACTCGACCCCGTCGATCTACGTGAACGATCGCCGTTTCGTCTTCCCACCGGACCAGCTCGGTGCGTACGTCCGCGAGGACCTCGACCAGTGAAGTGCTGGCGCGCCGCGTGCGGGCTCGCGCTCGTCCTGCTCTTCGCGTCGAATGCTAGCGCACTGACTCTCGGTGATGCCCCGCCGGCCATCGACGTGCCCGATCGAGCCGGGAACAAGGTCGATCTGAACGAGCTCAAAGGGAAGGTCGTGGTCATCGACTTCTGGGCGTCGTGGTGCGGCCCGTGCAGGCAGGAGATGCCGGTCCTCGAGGCGCTCCACAAGAAGTACGCCGAGCAGGGCCTCGTGCTCATCGGGGTCAACATCGACACCAACTCGAAGAAGATGGACAACTTCTTGAAGGGCACGCCAGCGAGCTTCCGCATCGTTCACGACCGCAAGCTCGCCGTTGCTGCCAAGTACGAGCCCGGCACGATGCCATCCTCTTACTTCGTCGGAAGAGACGGGAAGATTCGATACGTCCACGAGGGCTTCCGAAAGAAGGACGCTGCCGAGCTCGAAGAGCGGATCAAACAGCTGCTAGCCGAAGCGGCCGATTAGCCGCGGTGCGGCGCGGCGGCCGCTTTGGGCACCGAGGCGCCGCGCGCGACGAAGGCGCTCAACTGTTGGGTCACGTAGTCGACGACTTCGCAGTCGGCTTCGCTGAAGACTTTGCCGTCTAGGCCGTTCGCGAGTTGTAGGACGCCGAACATTCGGCCTCGATGGATCAGCGGCCGGTACAAGAGCCCCCGCACGTCGAGGCCGGGGACGCCGTCGATGTTTTCGTCGTATCGCGGATCGGCTGCGGCGTCGGCGAGCACCAGCACGGCGTGCTCCGCGAGATCGCTTGCAGCACCTAGGAGGGCGGAAGACGACGGGAGTGCCTGCCCCTGCCGGGCTCGGGCGCCGGTGCCCCGGGCCGCCACGACTCGGAACTCATCGGTGTTGATGTCCAAGAGGAACGCTGCCGTCGCTTCTGAGGGCACGAGCTCTTCGAGGAGGTGTACCGCGAACTCGAGCGCCTCGGCGCGGTTCTTCAGGAACAAGAGGTCTTGGCAGGCCTCGAACGCGAGAGCCAGACGGTCCTCCGTCGGGGGCGGTGGCACGCTGCTGATTCTCGGCGCCTCCGAGTGCCGGGTTTCGTCTTCCAGTGGGAACTCGATCTCGATGCTCTTGTTCCAGTCCTTCCATTCGATTCGCACGACAGGCGCGTGCTTTGGCGTGCGCTTCCAGATATGATCGAACAGCTCGATGCGGATGAACTTTGCGCCGCGCTTCTGGCCGATCTCTTCTTGTACGCGGCGCAGGAGCTTGGTGGCGAGCTTCTCCCCGGTGCCTGCTTGCAGCGGGACAGGCACGGCGTACATGCGTTCGCGAAAATGGATCGGGCTCGAGCTCGTCGGTTGCTCGTCGCGCGAGGCCAGGAGGATCAGCTTGTTCTCGACCGTGGCGGGCGGCGGGCTGGTCGGTCGCGGCGCACTCGAGCGGCGTTCCCGGACAGCAGCGGGCGCGGGCGGCGGCACGCTCGGCGGCGGCCGATCTTTCGTGGGGGCAGGGGCGGGTGCCTCCGCTGGCACGATTTGATACCGTCGGCGCTCCCGCGCGTCCTGAATCGTTACCGTTCCGTTGGGGTTCACATTGCAGCTTGCGCCGGCGGGGACACCGCCCGACTCGCCCATCTTCGCGCGACCCGCTTGCAGAGCGCCGGGCCACGACGGCGCCTCGACGGTGCCCAAGAACAGCGGGTCCGACGCGCCGAGTCGACAGATTTCGACTTTCCAATACTTCGTAGCCACGTGGTCCCGTTACAGCGTCCGGCTATGATAACCGGGATCCCCCGTGAAGTCGCGTCTCCGGCTGGCACGGCTGGGGTCGCCGTTGTAGGAATCGGCGGTGTGGATTCTGGTTATTGGCCGCGAGGGGCTCGAAGAGCGGGAGGAGAGCGCTGTTGCGTGCCTTCACGAGCTCGGCTGTGATGTCCAGACTGCCAACCTTTGGGATCGGCTGGAGACTGAGGAGCTGATCAGTAATCCGCCGACCGTCGTCCTGATCGAGGCCGGGGACGAAGCTGACGCAGGACGAGCCGCCCTGGTCCGTGTGCGCGCCGCCGAGACCCTAAAAGACGTGCCCGTCCTGATCGGCGTCACCATCAACGCCCTTTCGCGGCTGGACGCGGGCGACGGGTTCGATGACTTCGCGCTGATGCCGTATGTGCCCCCAGAGCTCTACATGCGCATCCGCCGCGTCGAATGGAGGCGGAGTGACTTCGCTCAGCAGGAGCGAATCAAGATGGGCCCGCTCTGCATCGACCTAGCCGCCCACGAGGTCACCGTCGATGGTCGTCCGCGGCAGCTTACCCATCAGGAGTTCGCGCTTCTCAGCTTCCTCTGCCAAAACCGCGGCCGCGTGTTCTCGCGCCAGCAGCTCCTCGAGCGCGTTTGGGGCGTCGACTATTACGGGAGCAGCCGCACCGTGGACATTCACGTTCGGCGCCTTCGAATGAAGCTCGGCCACTGCGTGAACAACCTAGAGACGGTGCGCGGCGTTGGTTATAAGATGAAGGAGCCGTGATGCTTGCGCCGCTCGCTATTTCGACAGGCGATCCGGCGGGCGTCGGCCCTGTGGTCACGGCGGCGGCGTTGGCTCAGTGTTTGGGCGCCGATCGGGCGCTGGTCTACGGCGATGCCGCATGGATGGAGCGCGCCTTTCAACGGTACCGTTTCGAGGCGTTCAAGCGGATCGACACGGCGGCTGCAGGGACCCTGGGAGCAGGTGAAGTGGGGTTGGTGCAAGTGGCCGACTGGCCACTGTCCATGGTGCAGGCAAGGGCGCCCACCATCGCCGGGGGGGGTGTGCAGTGCGAAGCACTCGAGGCGGCATGTGATGCCGCAATCACGGGTGCAGCCCGCGCCATTGTTACGGGCCCGGTCAGCAAAGAGGCCGTCAGCCTCTCGGGCGTGGCGTTTCGCGGGCAAACCGAGCACCTTGCCAGGCGTGCGGGTGTTCACGTCGAGAATGTGACCATGATGTTCCTTGGCCCGCGGCTCAAGGTCGCCCTGGTCGCGACCCACTGGCCGATCAAGCGTGTGCCCTCGACGGTCACGCGGGAGCACATCGACCGAACGGTTCGTCACTTGACCGACGCGCTGATTCGATGGCTGCCCGATGCGAGGCCGCTTCGAATTCAGGTCACGGGGCTCAACCCTCATGCCGGGGAGGGCGGCCTCCTCGGGAGTGAAGAGGAGACCATCATCGGTCCTGCCCTCGACGATCTTCGCGAAGAGGCGTCGTATTCGAGCGGAGAAATGGAGCTCCACGGTCCGACGCCGGCGGAGGCTGCGTTCCGGTACGCTGCCGATGGTCGCGCCCACGGCGTCGTCGCGATGTTTCACGACCAGGCCACCATTCCGTCCAAGATTCTCGATTGGGGTGAGGCGGTGAACGTGACCTGGGGGCTCCCGTTCGTCCGCACTAGCGTCGATCATGGCGTCGCGTACGACGCTGCGGCCGCTGGCACAGCCTCAGAAAGCGGGATGATCGCGGCGATCCGTGCTGCGCAACGCCTGGCCGGCGGGACACAGGAATGACGGCAGACATCGTCATCCGAGGAGCCCGCGAGCACAACTTGAAGAACGTAACGGTGAGCCTTCCGAGAGGGCGGTTGACCGTAGTCACTGGGCCAAGCGGAAGCGGGAAGTCGAGCTTGGTCTTCGACACCTTGTACGCCGAGGGTCAGCGGCGGTACGTCGAATCGTTGAGCGGCCACGCGCGGCGCGTCCTCACCAAGCTGAGACGCCCGGACGTCGACGTCATCGAAGGGCTTTGCCCTGCCATCGCCGTCCGAGAGCACGCACCCTCTCGTAATCCACGTTCGACCGTCGGGACGTTGACAGAGGTTGGCGACTACATGCGGGTGCTATTTTCCACGGTAGGCGAAGTTCATTGCCCGGTCTGCGGCGAGCGTTTGATGGCGCACTCCGTCGCGGAGGTGGTACGAGAGGCCCTGCGCCTCGCGGAAGGCACCCGGTTTTCGGTCCTGGCTCCGGTGGTCCGTGCGGGGTCAGACATTCCACAGAGCTTCATCGCGGACTTGCGCGGTAAGGGGTTCGTGCGGTTGCGCGTGGACGACTCGGCGGTCGATCTCGAAGATGTCGGGACGCTGCCGACGGGCGTTTCGATCGACGTTGTGATCGACCGATTGTCGGTGAGAGAGGGTATCGGCTCGCGTCTCGCCGAGGCGGTCGAGCTTGGATACCAGTTGAGTGACGGTGTTGTCGAGCTCCGTGAGCAAGAGGGCACGCGGCATCGCTT
>CBDURI010000095.1:0-9128 GCA_965369435.1 uncultured bacterium | reverse complement strand
CATCACCGCTAGCGAAAACAATTTCCTCATCACGACCTCCACTCCCGGCGTGTCCCCACGCCCAAACTCTTGATTCAAATTCGACATTGCAAAAACTAGCTAGAGAAGAGGGGCAAGCCAGACCGGGGAGCCGTCTCACCCCTCCTCTCGGACTCACTACTCCGCGGGCGCTGCCGACATGGCGACGGCCCCTGCGTGGAAGCCCTTGAGCTCCTCGTTGTAGGCTTCGACGCCGCACTCGGCGATGTCGAGACCCTCGAGCTCGTGCGCTTCAGAGACGCGAACGCCACCAGGCACGAGGAACTTCAGCGCGAGCCAGAGCAAGCCACCGACGGTGAAGGCGAACGCAACACCGGCCCCGGCACCTACGGCCTGAATCCAGAGCTGCGAGGCACCGCCCCCGACGAGAAGGCCGATGGGATCTGCGCCGGTCGCAGCGTTGCCATAGCCGACCAGGCCAACCGCGAGCGTGCCGAAGATGCCGCACACGCCGTGGACGGTGATCGCACCGACAGGGTCGTCGATCTTCATCTTGTCGATGAGCAGAACGCTTTCGATACAGAGTATGCCCGCGACGAGGCCCACGACGATCGACCAGCCACCCGTAATGTTGAAGCAACCGGCGGTGATACCGACCAGACCGGCAAGTGCGCCGTTCAGCGCCATCGAAAGGTCGAGGAGGCCGCTGCGAATCTTGATCCAGCTCAGCGCGCCGATGAAGCCCGCGGAAGCTGCAAGGTTGGTGACGAGGATGATGCGGCCGACCTCGCCGTCGATGGCGAGCTCGGAGCCGCCGTTGAAGCCGAACCAACCGAGCCACAGGATCAGCACGCCCAGCGCGGCGAGCGGGAAGTTATGCGCGGGCATCGGCCTGATCGAGCCATCGGCCATGTACTTGCCGATGCGTGGCCCGATGATGAGGGCGCCCGCGAGGGCCATGCCGCCGCCGACGCCGTGAACGACCGTGCTGCCTGCGAAGTCGATAAAGCCCATTTCAGAGAGCCAGCCGCCGCCCCAGACCCAGTGACCGACCACTGGATAGATCATCATGGTGGCGAGCGCCGTGAAGATGAAGAAGGTCAAGAGCCGACCGCGCTCTGCGATGGCACCCGACACGATGGTGCAGGCGGTTGCTGCGAAAACCAACTGGAAGAAGAGGAAAACGTATGGAGGCAGGTCCGCGTCCGCTCCCCCGTTGTTCGGGAAGAACTTCGCAAGCCCCATGAAGGTGTTTCCTTCGCCAAACATCACGCCATAGCCCACCAAGTAGAAGACGAGCGATGAAATCGCGACTACGCCGAAGTTCTTCATCAGCACCATCACGGCGTTCTTCCTGCGACAGAACCCGCTCTCCACTAGAGCGAAGCCTGCGTGCATGAAGAAAACGAGTGCGGCGCTAACGAGAACCCACAAAGCGTTGGCATACGTTGTCAGTTCCGAAAGTTGTTCTTCCATGATCTTGTACCTCTTGGTCATGGCCGCAGCGCACCCTGGCAGCGGCATCGAGGGATCTATGGCTGGCCTGCATTTCCGGTTTGTTTCGCTGAGGCATCGGTTTGGGAAAAACCGATCCAGGCATCGGCGAGTTGCGCCGTATGGGGGTCCGCCACATGCTCCGGACGTGGGTGATTTCCCGCATTTGGCGTACGGAACGCCCCGTAAGCTGCCCAAACCAGACAGCCTTCCAGGGCGTGTGGTGGTGCTGGACGTCGCGTTTGCGGCCAACGCTGGGGGGGCGAGCTACGAGAAGACGACGCTTCCCTTCATTCAGGGCCTCGGCTCGCGGTTGGCCATGTGGATCGACCATCACGACCACGATCGCCACGCGGACTACACAGACGATCCCCGGTTCGTCCTGAGGACCAAGGCGCAACACGGTGCCTGCCCGGAGATGGTCACCCCGGAGCGCGTTGCAGCCGCAGGCCCAGTCGACACGGTTTGCTGTCATGTGGATTTCGACGGCCTGTGCTCGGCTGCCAAGTGGATTCGTGGCGGGGTCGAGCCCTACGAGGGGGCCGATGATGACGCGAGGGCCATCGACACGAGGCTGGGCGAGCCGACCGAGCGCGCGCGGGTTCTCGATCGGGCGCTACGTGCCAGGCCACGCGACGAGGCCCTTCGCGGATTGATGGTGCGGTACCTCTCCGACGGTGCCGGCGACGGCGCGATGTACCGCGAGTTTCAGATGGCAGCCGAAGCCCTGCACGCGATGGAGCGAGAGGCCAAGCGGCTCTCTGCGCAGTACGAAGTTCGTGGACATCTCGCAATCTGTGATGCCAGGCGACGAGATGGGCCTTACGACAAAACCGAGCTGCTGCTCATCGGGCAACGCCTCGCGCCGATCTCGCTAGTACACGACGAAACCACGGTCACCGTAGCGGCCCGGTTCGACAGCGGCATCGACTTGGTGAGCGCCCTCGGGCTCAACGGAGGCATGCCCACCCGGGTGAGCGTTGCGGCCAAGCGACTCGACGAAGTCGTTGAAGTTTTGGGCCGTTTCGAAGTCGCGCCATAACGGGGTACAATGGAAGCGATGGAGCTAACGCTCTCCGACATCCAACGACTCCCGAAGACGGACCTCCACGTCCATCTCGACGGCTCCCTGCGACTGTCCACTATGCTCGATCTCTCCCATGAGCAGGGCATCGAGTTGCCGGCGGATACACCTGCGGCTCTCAGTAAGGCACTCCACTGCGGGGAGCAGGCCGGCTCGCTGGTCGAGTACCTCAAGGCGTTCGACACGACGCTCAAGGTCATGCAGACCGCCGAGGCACTGTACCGCGTCGCCTACGAGCTCAGCGAGGACGCCGCTGCCGAAAATGTTCGCTACATGGAGGTGCGCTATTCACCCATTCTCCACACGCGAGGCGGCCTCCGGCTCACGACCGTGGTCGAAGCGGTGCTTGCGGGCCTCTGGGACGCGCAGAAGGACCACGGCATCGTCGCGAACGTCATCCTCTGTGGCATTCGGAACATTTCACCCGAGTCGTCGTTCGAAATGGCGCAGCTGGCGGTGGCCTACAAGAACCGCGGCGTAGTCGCATTCGATTTAGCGGGCGCCGAGTACGATCATCCCGCCAAACATCACCTTCGTGCCTTCAAGCTCGTGCGCGACAACAACATCGCGGTGACGATCCATGCCGGGGAAGCGTACGGCCCGGCGTCGATTCACCAGGCGATCCACGTGTGCGGCGCGCATCGTATTGGTCACGGTTGCCGCCTACGCGAAGACGGGGATCTTCTTCACTACGTCAACGATCATCGCATTGCGCTCGAGTGCTGCCCGTCCTCGAACGTGCAGACCGGTGCTGTACGAGATCTTCGAACGCACCCGCTCAAGCTCTACCATGACCTCGGGTTGCGGGTGACGATCAACACCGACAATCGGCTGATCACCGATACGACCGTGTCGCGCGAGCTCTGGCTTTGCCACACTCAGATGGGCCTAGACCGCGATGACATTCACCGGATCATCATCAGCGGTTTCAAGGCCGCGTTTCTCCCGTTTCACCAAAAGCAGACTATGGTTCGGGCGGTGTTTCGGGAGCTGTCCAGCGAAGCACCGGCTTCCGAGCAGCCCGAGTCTCGTCCAGCCGACGTAAACGCGTAGACTGCGGCGCCGCCCTGACGAAATCGGGGTCCGTCGCTGCCTCGTCGCTGATCGTCTTCATCACATCCACGAACTCGTCCAGCGTCTGGACGCTCTCGGTTTCGGTCGGCTCGATGAGCATCGCGCCCTTGACCACGAGAGGGAAGTACACCGTTGGGGGGTGAAAGCCGTAATCCATCAGCCGCTTGGCGACGTCCATCGTCGTGACGCCAGTTTGCCTGAGGTGCCGATCGCTTATGACGACTTCGTGCATGCAGACCGCATCGTAGGGCACGTGCCAAAGCTCGCCGAGACGGACGCGGAGGTAGTTCGCGTTCAGGACCGCGAGCTCCGTCGCTCGTCTGAGCCCCTCAGCGCCCATTTCTCGCAGGTAGGTATAGGCGCGAACCATCATCCCAAAGTTGCCTTGGAAAGATCGGAGCCTCCCGACGGATGCGGGGCGGCTGTCGTAGTCGAGGACGAAGGCGTCATCCCGCTTTTCCACGACGGGCACCGGAGCGTAAGGATCGAGCAGCTTCTTGTATCCGACTGGACCGCAGCCGGGGCCGCCGCCCCCATGGGGGGTCGTGAATGTCTTGTGCAGGTTCAACTGCATGACGTCGATACCGAGATCGCCGGGCCTTGCTTTGCCCATCAGTGCGTTGAGGTTGGCCCCATCGCCATAGACTAGGCCGCCTTTGCCGTGCACGAGCTCGGCGATTTCGGGCATGTGGGTTTCGAACAGTCCGACGGTGTTTGGATTGGTCGCCATGATCGCGGCCACATCGTCGTCCACGAAGGGCGCGAGAGCGTCCGTGGTCACGATGCCGTCGTCGCCGACGGGGAAGGTGACGGCCTGCAGGCCGTTGAGCGCGCAGGAAGCGGGATTGGTTCCGTGCGCCGTGTCGGGGATCAGGACCTTCTTCGGGTCGCGTCCCTGAGCTTGGTGGTATGCCCGGATCATCATCAACCCCGCCAGCTCGCCCTGTGCGCCGGCTGCCGGATGCAACGAAACGCGATCCATGCCGCACACCTCGGCTAGCCCGCGCTCGAGCCGCCACATCAGCTCGAGGGCGCCCTGAACGAGCTCGTCGGGCATGTAGGGATGAAGGTCGGTGAACCCGGCCAACCTCGCGGCCCACTCGTTGACCTTGGGGTTGTACTTCATCGTGCAAGACCCGAGCGGGTACATCCCGGTGTCGATGGCGAAATTCTGCTGGCTCAATTGAACGTAGTGGCGGAAGGCTTCCGCCTCCGACACCTCCGGGAGCATCGGCGCGACGTCTCGCGCCATTTTTCCATAGGCAGCCTTGGTGTCGACTTCGGGCAGATCGTCGGGAGCGAGCGACGCTCCATGGCGATCGGGCGAGCCTTGCTCGAAGATCAGCGGTGGTTGAAAACAGAGACCTGACGTAGCCGAACCGGGCATGATGACCTCGGCCGCCAAGCTAGTGGATTGTCGCGCCGCCGCAACCGATCAAACGGTGCGCAGCAGCGCCTCGCTCAGCGCCTCGATTACCGAAGTGTCGCTTTCTAGCCCATTGTAGTACGGCAGCTCGGCGCAGGGTGCATCGATGTGGCTGCGCACCCGTTGGATGGCCCGAGCCTGAATCGTCTCGCGAAGGGCGCGACGTTTGCCGGCCACCGCCAGCCCGCGAATCTCGCTATCGTCCGCGATCGCCGACGGCAGGCCTTCGAGGATAGGCCGTTCGTGCTCGGCAAAGAGCACGTCGAGCACGCGGTTGATGACCAGATGAAGGACTGTAACCTCGAGCTCGTTTTCCAAGGCGTTCGACAGTTCGATGGTTTCGTTCGCGGGCATGTACTCGGGGAGCGTGACCAGGACAGCGCCCGCACGTTCGGGGTCTTTGAACATCTCGGCCGCCCTCGCCGCATCCCGTCGCAGCATGCCCGGGGGTGCCACGCTCTCGATGACGAAGGGCACGCGGAGCATGTCGAGCGCGTGACCCGTGGCGGGAGCGTCGACGATGACGAGATCGTAGTCCGGTTCTCCTTTCGGGGGACATGCGTGGTAGAACGCCTTTCCGAGCATCGACCAGGCTTCGAGTCCTGGGGTCCCTCTCAAGAAGGCTCGCACCAACCGGTTTCTGAAAACCGCGTTGAAGACGGCCTTCACCTTCAGGATCATCAGCCCATATTCTTCTAGGGCCGCATCCGGGGTCATGTTCACCACGTCGAGGTTCTCCGCAACGGTGACGATCTCGGATCCGATGGGGTCGGTGTCGAGGATTTGGCTGACTCGCTCGTTGCAGTTCACCAGCGCAAGCAGGACCTTCTTGTCGCGGCGGCTTGCCGCCAGCGCGAGGCCCGTCGCCACGGTCGTCTTCCCGACGCCACCCTTGCCGACTACGAAAAGGAACCGCCGGTCGAGCAAATCCATCAGCGCCGTCTTTAGCGGCGGGCAGGAACGCCGGCAAACCGACGGCGTTTAATCGGGAAATTCGAGGGCGCTCGGGGCTGACGCCCCTCCGACTGCATGCTAGCGTCCCGGCGAGCACGATCATGAGCCGTACGCATCAATCTGGTAGCTCGACCGTGTGGTCGTTGGTGTTGTTCGCGACACTGGCGCTCTTCGCGGCGGCTCTCTACACCATCTTCGTCGTCGCCCCCGTCGAACAGCAGATGGGTATCGTCCAGAAGATCTTCTACTTCCACGTTCCGAGCGCCTACGCGATGTACATCGGTTTCTTCGTCTCGGCAGTGGCGAGCGGGGTGTACCTACTCAAGCGGGACGCCCGATGGGATGCGATTGCTGTCGCGGGCGCGGAGGTCGGGACGCTGTTCTGTCTCATCGTCCTGCTCACGGGGCCACTCTGGGCGCGCAAGGCCTGGGGGGTGTGGTGGACCTGGGACCCGCGGCTCACCACCACGCTCCTGTCGGGAATGATCTTCGCTGCGTACCTCGCGCTTCGCTCGATGGGCGATACCGGGGAGGTCGAGAAACGGTTTGCCTCGGGTTTGGCGCTGCTGGGTTTGGTGAACCTTCCGTTGATTCACTACAGCGTTCAGCGCTGGAGAGGCGTTCACCCGACCGTGATCACCGGCAAAGGTGGAGGGCTCGAGTCGGAGATGTATTGGGCCCTCGGACTCAGCTTCATGGCGTTTACGGGGTTGGCTGTGCTCCTGATCTGGGCGCGCGCGTCCGTCGAGCGGCAACGAGAAGAATCCGTCCGGTTACGACTCGAGTTGATGCACCGATGAAGGAAATGACATGCGAGCTCTGATCGCCGCGCTCGTGCTGGGATGCACGATGCTCATCACGCCCACGGCTCTTGCGGACTCGCCGCCTGAGCCCGATGCGGGGGCTCCGGAAACGCAGGAGGACGCCGCCGAGGAGAGGGCGACACAGTTCGTCGGGGTTCGCGGGCCAGAGGCGGAGAGCATCTCGGGCGGAGCGCTGCTGCTAGCGGCCTATTCGGTCGTGTGGGCGCTCTTGTTTCTGTTTCTCATGCGAATGCGTGGCCTGCAGCGCCAGACCGCCGAGGAGCTCGAACGCCTCAGTGCGGAGATTCGAGCTTCCGAGGGCCGGTGATGCCGTCCATCGTTCACATCATTTACATTCCGGGCGTCTTGCTGATTGGCTTGGCGTTCGGCTTTCGACTGGGAGCCCGTGCCGTGAGGGCCGAGCTCGAGCGACGTGAGCAAGAGCGGCGCCGTTGATCAAGAGGTAGCGACATGTTGAATTTCGAGTTGTCCCCTGAACAGAAAGCCCTCGTCGACGAGACTCGCCGTTTCACGCGCGAGAAGATCATTCCGATCGCCGGCGAGGCAGACAAGACCCACGAGTTCCCGTTGGACGTCTTCAAGGAAGCGTGGGAGCTCGGCTTCGTCGGCCCGAACATTCCCGAGGAGTACGGTGGTGCCGGCATGGGCGAGGTCGACCATGTTCTGTTGACGGAAGAGCTCGCCTTTGGATGTACTGGCATCCAAACGAGCATGACGGCCAACGTGCTTGCCGCGACGCCCATTCTCATTGCTGGCAACGATGCGCAAAAGAAGAAGTATCTTGGCCTCCTCACGTCGGAGCCGGTGTTCGCTGCGTACGCGCTCACCGAGCCTGCAGCCGGCAGTGACGCGGCGGGCATTCAGGCGACGTGCCGCAAGGACGGCAACGACTGGATCATCAACGGCTCCAAATGCTTCATCACCAATGCCGCGTGGGCGACCTGGTATATCGTCTTCGCGACCGTCGACCCCTCGCTCCGCCACAGCGGAATCATGGCCTTCGTGATCGACCGCGACTCGCAAGGCGTGAGCGTCGGCAAGACGGAGGACAAGCTCGGCCAGCGGGCAAGCAACACGGCCACGGTGAACTTCGATGACGTTCGCGTTCCGGCAGACAATGTGCTCGCCGAGGAAGGTCATGGCTTCAAGCTCGCGATGCAGACCTTCGACCGCACCCGCCCAGACATCGGAGCCGGTGCGTGCGGGCTGATCCGTCGTGGTCTCGAGGAATCGATCGCCTATGCACTCGAGCGCAAGACCTTCGGCGTCCCGATTGCGGAGCACCAAATGGTGCAGGCGTTGATCGCAGAGATGGGCATCAAGTACGAGGCGACTCGGCTCCTGGTGCATAAATCGGCGTGGCAGATCGACCAAGGGGGTCGGAACTCACTCGTTGCGTCGTACAGCAAGGCTTTCGGGGCTGATAGCGCCATGCAAGTGGCCATCGACGCGGTGCAGGTCTTCGGCGGCAACGGCTATATGACGGAGTACCCCGTCGAGAAACTCATGCGCGACGCGAAGATCCTTCAGATTTACGAGGGGACTTCTCAGATCCAACGGATGGTCATTGCCAAGAATCTCTTCGCGGGCGTTCGCTAGCTTCGCGCTGGCGGCGGTTGTTGCCGTTTGGCTGAGCTCGGCGGCAAGCGCTGAGCTCGAGCCCCCGCCTCGATTCGTCGGCACAGAGGTCGAGCAGGACGAGATTCTCGAAGTCATCGCGTCGGCGGACTCACGGAGCTTCAAACCGGTGGGGCACAGCTCGGTCGTCTTGCGGATGCGAACCGTGGCCCATGTGACGGCCGCGCTCCGCGTCCGGAGCCGTCACATCCAAGATGGCTATCAGCACGAGATTGCCGCGTACCGGATCAGCCGGTTGCTCGGTCTCGACAACGTGCCGCCGGCGGTGTACCGCCGCGTCACCTGGAAAGAGATTCGGCAGCGCTTTTACGAGGACATGCTCGATCGCCGCGGAGCGATCCGGCGCGCGGTGTTGTGGGACGCGGACGGTTCGGCTCCGGGGGCCGCCGTCTATTGGGTCAAAGGCATGAGGTCGATCGGCCTCGAGAAGCAAGCACGTTGGCAGAGCTGGCTTCAGGATGGAGAGATCCCTGAGGGCAAAGCCGCACTGGCGCGCGACCTCTCGACGATGGTCGTGTTCGACTTCGTCGTCGGGAACTGGGATCGGTTCAGTGGCGGCAACCTCCCCACTGACGCGAGAGGAAAGCGCGCCCTTCTTCGCGACAACGACCGCTCGTTTTCGACACCGTTGCTCGAGCGGCGTTACGAGAAGCTC
>CBDURI010000094.1:0-9152 GCA_965369435.1 uncultured bacterium | reverse complement strand
CAGCAACGTGGTCGAGCAACGAGGGGGCGAGACGAGCGCACGACGCGCTTGGCTTCCGAGAGATCCGAGTGATGTACCGAAAGCGAATCGAGGGCTGACGCCGGCACGGGCACGGGCACGGGCACGGGCACGGGCACGGGCACGGGCACGGGCACTGGGCACTGGCACTGGCACTGACACTGACACTGACACTGGCACTGACACTGACACTGACACTGGGACTGACACTGGGACTGTTCAGTGGACTGCTGGGCGCAGCGGGAGGCTATCGACGATTTCGGCTTCGCCCTCCAGTAACTCGTCCAGCCTCTGCTCCACCCGGTCGGCCGGGAAATATTCTCGGGCTAGGCGGACGAATATTCCGTGGTGTCTGGCTTCGGACCGCGTGATCTCGGTGTAGAAGTCTTTTAGCGGGCCGGGCTCCAAGCCCACTGCGACGAGGCCGAAGCGCTCGCAGCCGCGCGCTTCGACGATGCCCAAGACCAGAAGCCGGTCCAGAAAAAACTGCTCGGGGCCGCGTTGAATCAGCCGCATCAGCGCGCCGACGTAGGGGTCTTTCTCGTCGGCTTGGGTCGACAATCCGCGGTCTAGGATGATCTGCATCACCTGGGCATAGTGTTCGAGCTCCTCTTGGGCGAACGGGATCAGCTCGCGTACGAGAAGAGTGCGGTCGGAGTAATGCGCGACGAGCTTCAGCGCGGTTGCCGACGCCTTTCGCTCGCAGGCCGCGTGGTCGATCAGAAACGCGTCGAAGTTTTCTAGGACTACGTCGATCCAGGCGGGGTCAGTCGCGGTGCGCAAACGCAGCATGGTTGGCCTAGGAGCGGAGCGCGTCGAGGATCGGCTGAATCGCGTCCCGGCGGAGCTTGAGTGCGGCACGGTTGGCGATCACCACCGAGCTGATGTCGGCAATCTTCTCGAGGGGGACGAGGCCATTCTGGCGAAGGGTTTCTCCCGTTTCGACCAAGTCGACGATCACGTCGGCGAGGCCGGTCAACGGGGCTAGCTCGACCGAGCCTTGGCAAAAGATCAGATCGACGGGGGTGCCCTTCGATTGGAAGTACTGTTCTGCGATGTGGGGGAACTTCGTAGCGACGCGGAGGGGGCGCTCTCCCTTGCCGGCGAGGGGCTCGTTTGGGCGGCCGCAGACCATCATCTCGCACTTGCCGATGTCGAGGTCGACGGGCGCGAAGACGTCGTAGTCGCGCTCCATCAACACGTCTCGGCCGACGATCCCGAGATCGGCGGCGCCGTACTCGACGTACGTCGGCACGTCGTCTGGCTTGAGCAACAGATAGCTGAGCCCGGCCTCTTTGTCCTCGCGGACCAGTTTGCGGCTCTTCGCCGTGAGGGCGTCCGTCGAGATGCCAGCCTGCTCGAGCCGTCCGCTCAACTGTTCGAGGACGCGGCCCTTTGGGACAGCAATGACAATGGTATCTCGGTTGCGTCTAGGCATCGCTAGCTACTCGTTTGATGTTGGCCCCCAGCGGGACGAGCTTCTCCTCGATGTGCTCATAGCCCCGATCGAGGTGGTACACCCGCCGAACGTACGTCGTACCTTCGGCGACCAGGCCCGCCACCACCAGCGACGCACTTGCTCGAAGGTCGGTCGCCATCACCTCGGCGCCCTCGAGCCTGTCGACGCCATGCACCGTCGCGGTCCTTCCGTTGACTTGGATGTTGGCGCCCATGCGGTTCAGCTCGGAGACGTGCATGAAGCGGTTCTCGAAGACCGTCTCGGTGATCCGGCTCGTGCCCTTCGCGAGGCACATCAGCATCATGAACTGTGCCTGCATGTCGGTCGGGAACCCCGGGTGGGGCTGCGTGATCACGTCCGCGGGGCGAATCGGGTGTGAACCCACGACTCGGATGCCGTCGCCCTCTCGTTCCACCACGGCACCCGCTTCGCGAAGCTTCGCGATGACGGCTTCGAGCGGCTCGAAACCGATACCCTCGACGAGCAGGTCCCCCGCGGTCGCCGCGGCAGCCACCATGAAGGTACCGGCCTCGATGCGGTCCGGAATGATCGCGTGGTCGATCGGGTGAAGCGAATCGACGCCTTCGATCGAGATCACCGACGTGCCCGCTCCCTCGAGACGCCCGCCCATCTTGTTCAGAACCCGCGCAAGCTCTTCGATCTCTGGCTCGCGGGCGCAGTTGGTAAGCGTGGTACGCCCCTTGGCCAGGACGGCTGCGCACATGAGATTCTCGGTGCCGGTGTGAGTTGGGAAATCCAAGGTGATGTCGGAGCCGCGAAGCCGGCCGCCGGGGACGGTGACCTCCACGTACCCGTGGTGGAGCTGGACATCCGCGCCCATCGCCGACAGACCCTTGAGGTGTTGGTCGATCGGACGTGCTCCGATCGCACAGCCGCCGGGCAAAGACACCACCGCGCGGCCGCAACGGGCGACGAGCGGGCCGAGGACCAGGACCGAGGCGCGCATCTGCTTCACCAGATCGTACGGAGCAGTCGGCTCGATCGGGCCGGACAGCGTGACCCGCACTCGGCCATCTGCAAACTCCGCCTGCGCGCCGAGACGCTGCAACAAGCGTGTCATCGTGTGGATGTCCCGCAGGTTCGGCACGTTTCGGAACACGTGCTCGCCGTCCGCCAGCAGGGCCGCCGTCAAAATGGGTAGGGCCGCGTTCTTGGCGCCGCTGACGGGCACTGAGCCGACGAGCCTATTTCCACCGACGATTTCGATGCTATCCACGACGCCCCTGTTACCCCGTGGCCCCTCTTGGGGCAACTTCAGGCGAAGAGCAGTCCAAGAGCGAACGAAACCAGCCCCGCGAGGGCGCCCCATAGGGGGCCCCGCGCTCCGGCCCAACCGAAGCGGCCAGCCGAATCGAACCCGCGCCACCCGAGAAGGACCAACGCCCCGACCCAGGTCGCCATTCCCAACAGAAGCAGGGTTCCCCACCACGGATCCGGCGACACCTCCCCATCGAGGAGTCGGCGATGATCGGCCGCGAGCTGTTCTGTGCTCAGAGTCGCGTCGATGCCCGCGCTCCGATCGGTCGCGACCAGCCGCGCGATTTGACCGTTGGCCTTCTCGCGCGTGGGGTTCGTGCGAGAGTAGAGGAAACGCGTCGCGGCGAGCCCACCCGAGACCGACCGCCAAGCCAGCAGAGCGGCCGCCAAGTCTCCGTCTGCCTCCAACTCCGCAGCGATCGACTCCAACGCCGAAACCGCCTGCTCCGTGGTGGAGCTCGCCGGCAACGACCAGCGAATCGCGCGGCGGTAGTGCTCGATGGCGAGCGCCAGACGATCGTCATGTCGGTACGCGTCCGCGGCAGCAAGCTCCGTTCGCGACTCGGAAGCAACGCGCCACAGCACCGATGCGCCAAGGGTGATGAGCACGAACACCGCGACCATACCCGGGCGTACCGACCCGAGCTTCATAGAAAGTCTCGGCGACGGAAGATCAGGGCGGCGACGACGAGCGTCGCCGCAGCGTAGAGAACCGAATAGCCCATCGAGGTCGCGACGTACGCGAGCGGCTCCCCGAACGCAGTCGCCTTCGTCACCAGGGTGGCTCGACCCGGGACGAAAAGGTTGAAGTTGGGTAGAATCTCCGCCAACCAGCTGAGTAGCGTCTTCACCCCGGGACTCAGAACGCGGCCCTCCATCGCGACCATGTCGTGCGCAGCCCGGCCCACCAGCCAGACACCGAACGTGAACGCGCCTGTGAGGAAGGGCGTCGAGAACGAAGAGAACAAGAGCGCGACAGCAGTGAGAATGAGGACCTCACCGAGATTGAGAACGAGCGAAGCAAGCAACCGGAAGAGCTCCACGTCGACCGTTGAACAGACCCATGCCGACGCGCCAAGCGCGACTAAGGCCCACAGTGGGACCACGAGCGTTCGGTCCTTGGAAACCAGAAAGCCGACGCCCAGGCACACGGCGAGAGCCGTCGGGACGCCTACGATGAGCATTGGCGCTGCGCCAGCTTGAATCGCGGTCACCAGGAGCTGGAGCGAGCCCATGATCGCGACGAACACCGCACAGGTGGCGACGATTCCGAAGTACTTCCCCAGCAGGAACTCGAATCGCGCGATGGGCTTCGGAAGAATCACGTAGAGCGTCTTGCGCTCGATTTCCTTGTAGAGAAGGGATGACCCTAGAAAAATCGCTATCACGACCGAGAACAGAGAGATCGACGCGAGGCCCATGTCGGTGACAACGCGCATCTGCTGGTCGAGCGAGAGCTCGCCCAACGCCAGGGTCAAAGCAAGGACACCAGCCGCGAGCACGAGGACCCCGAACAGTACGCGGTCCCGCACCGCCTCGCGATACGTGTTGAGGGCGATCGCATAGATCCGCGCGACGCTCATGAGCTCATCCAGTACGCGCGCCCGGTTACGAAATGGCTCAGGACATTGATTGCCATCAGAATCATCACAGCGGACACCAAGGTACAACCGACCTCGAGCCATCGTGAACTTTCAGGACTCCGCGCGACGCCCCACGCCCGGAAGGAGCCGGCGATTCCCTGCGACAGAAACAGGCCGAGCGACGCGAGACCCAGCACGTAACAACCGAGGACGAGCGGGAGCGACAAAAAACCGCGTAGGAGCTCGTAGTGGCTCAGCGCGACCGGCCCGACCCGCGCGGACATGACCCACTGCAGGATCAGGTGGGCTACGACGAGGGCCCAAGCGAGCCCGCCTGCCAGCTTCTGTAGACGCCGGCAGCCTTCGGAACGATACGGACCCTCCCCCTCAGGCGACGCCAGGCTGAGCATGCTCCACCCGCGCGCATACGCCGCGAGAAACAGGAGCACCAGGACCGTACGCATTGCGAGGGACGTCCAGGTGACGGGCGAGGCCGCGGCAAATGAGCTCGCCCCGTGAAGCGCGGGCCACATCCTGCCGAGCTCCAACACAAAGAGGGCGGTGATGGGCCAAACCGTCAGTGCGATGTGGCTGCGATAACGCGGCACAGGGTATTACCTAACGCTCCCGTCTTTGTGTGGTCAATTTACTTCAAAGCGGAGGACTTGCTCGATCGGTCGCCGCGCCGACCGAGTCCTAGGAGCGTGAGCGGCTCATCCGATAAAGTGATGCGAATCCGGTCACCGATGCCCACGGAATAGACCTTCTGGGTACCGTCTAGGAAGATCCGGCCTTTGGTCATCCGGCTGGTGATCTCGAGGACCTCGCCGGGCGCGACCATCCCCTTCACGAGGCGGTATTTGTTGTCGACTCCGCGATACGGCTCGCGGACCACGAACTGGATCTTCTGCGACCCGGTCGGGAGTACCTTGCCACCGGCGGAGCGGATCGCCGCGGTCGAGCCAGCGGCCGGACCGGCCCAGACGCCACTCGACATCTGGCGCTCCTGGTCACCCTGGTAGTCGATAATATAGCGCGACGTCGCGGCGGGACTCTCGTGGCAATAGAGAGCGTCGTTGAGCACCCGCGTCGAAATCACGTTGCCGCCGACCTCCACGCGCATCCGCGCCAGTCGGCTCGACTTCAGCTGTCCTGCAAGCGCGGCTGCAAGCACTTCATGCACGTTATCTCCATCGCCGGCGCAGAAATACCCGACGCTCGTGTCCGGCGCGCTGTTGATCGCGATCATCGGAGTAGATGAATCGGCCAGGTGCGAGGCCCACAGCAGAGTGCCGTCACCGCCGAGGGTGACGATCAGGTCCCAAGCGCCTTCCTCTGGCAGGGGTTCAGGGCGATACCGAAGTACCGCGCGAGCCCCCAGATCGCGAAGCGCGCTCTTTGCCTGCCGCAGCGTCTGCTGATGAATCTCATGCTCGTGCAGCAACCCTTCGACCGAGCGGTCGCTGCCCGCGATGAGCTCCTCGAGTCGTTCCTGGGCGCGACCAACATATCGCTGGTAAGTGCTCTTTTTGTAAACGACGAGGACTCTAGGTCGCATGCCTGGCTCGTGTTGGGGTTCGCGACTCGCAGCGCCTCAGCTGGTCGGAATCTTCTTGGCGTCTGCCAAGAACCGCTCGAGGCCGCTGTCCGTAAGCGGATGCTTGACCAACTGGTGGATGACCTTGTGCGGAAGGGTTGCGACATGCGCACCGATGAGCGACGCCTGCACCACGTGGACCGGGTGACGAATGCTGGCCGCAAGGACTTGCGTGGTTAGACCGTAGTTCTGGTAGATCGTCACCAACTGCTCGACGATCTCCATCCCGTTTCCACTGATGTCGTCGATGCGGCCGATAAATGGGCTGACGTATGTGGCACCCGCCTTGGCAGCGAGGAGCCCTTGGGTCGGGCTGAAGCAGAGCGTGACATTGGTCCGGATGCCTTCCTCAGTGAGAGTTCGCACTGCCTTGAGACCCTCGGCGATCAAGGGAATCTTGACGACGATGTTCTCGTGCATCTTCGCGAGGCTTCGCGCTTCCGTCATCATGCCGTCGTAGTCGGTCGCAATCACCTCAGCGCTGATCGGGCCGTCGATGACTTCGCAAATATCGACCAACACATCGTTGAACGGCCGGCCTGTCTTGGCGACGAGCGAGGGGTTCGTCGTCACACCGTCGACGACTCCCATGGCCGCCGCGTCACGAATCTCCTCAATGTCCGCGGAGTCGATGAAAATCTGCATGGGGCTAGTAAAGGGCGGCGGACTCGCAGGGTCAAGCAGAGCCTCGGCTCAGCCCGAACGCCTCAAGGAATTCGACGATCCCGTCACTCTACGAACTCGACCTCGACCTCGAAGTCGTCCACAGCGGACGGTGGCGCCGATTCGGATGGTGCCTGCGAGCACACGATGAGGGTCGCGGCAGCGGCGGCGATCAGCCATAATACGATGCCCCCTGGGGTCCATTTGCTCTTTGCGCGCACAGCAAGGTCCTCTGAGCACGGTATTGTCCTACGATTGAAGATCCGGCAACCGGGGTCGTCCATACGGCATGCGGAAATTTCTTACAGTTCTGATCCTCTTGGTGGCGTGGAGCGCGCCGGCGCTCGCTGAACACCAGACGGGCAAGGTAGACGCGTTGGCCGCGCGCCTGGGCTCCCTCAATCCCGACGAACGCAAGCTGCTCATGCCGTACCTCGCGCAGGGGCCCGTCGTGCTCACCGAGTTCCAGAACCGCCAGACCGACCTTCCCGCGGTGATCTACGCTGCTCGCATCCATGCGCCGGCGAGGACGGTTGCTGGCGTGATCGGGAATCCAGCCGACTACCCCCGCTTCATGAGCGCGTTGACCTCCGTCGACATTCAGGCGGTCCATGGTCAGATGACGGCGTTCGACTGGACATGGGGGGTCACTCTATTTTCGCTCACCGGGCACAACGTCATGACGACGTATCCGGGGGACTCCAAGCGTGGCTACCGCTTCGGCATTCGAACGACGGGCGGAGATATGGGGATCGGGCGGGTCATGTGGCGCGTCTACCCGGAGGGTCCCAACAACTCCATCGTCGTCTTCTCGTCACGACTCGACATGCGAGACGCAAACTACATCACGCGCCAACTGGCCGCAGAGGGCAACGCCGTGAATCGAACGATCAACGTCGCTGTGGCCATGGTCACGCTGCTCGAGGTCAAGTCCGAGGCAGAGCGTCGCGCGGGGACGTATATCGACGGGGTATTCGCGGCGAAACCGCTTCATCGACCGCGGATCGACATGAGGGCCCTGCGCGGGCTACTGGGGCGCGGAGATCTGGTGCTCTTGGATTTGGACGGCGACAGGCTGCAAAGCGTCACGGTCGTGGGTCGTTCGGGAACCAGCGTAGGACGCGTGAGGCGCGTGATGTTGAACCCCGAGGAGTTCAGCAAGTCGTTGCTTCATGGAACGTGCGCCGAGGTGACCGAACGCACCGACGAAGGCTTGAAGTTCGCGTGGGAGATCCCGATCCCGCTGCTCCATGTGGGTGGAGAAATGATCTTGCGGCCGAGCCCCACCGTGATCGCCGTCGACGGCATCTCGGGTACTCTTTCCAAAGGTCAGTGGCGGTTCGACACGTATCGCTATCCGGGAGGCGAGGCCGGCGTGATCGGCTGGGCGACCTTCGACCCATCGGATTCCCCAAAGCTCATTCGGAAGCTCATCGCGGGGAACACCCACTTCTCTCATGGGTTCGTCGCGGCAACCCAGCTTGCCGTGATGCGATCGATACGCACGCGCGCGCGCCTGATGGGCCGCTAGAGGCTCAGAACTTCAAAATCACGGTCGCGCCGGCGCCTCGCGTCTCGATACGCACATCGGCCGTTTCGCGCTCGCGTTTTCTCTTGTTCTTGTGGGTCATGAAGAGCGTGAACGAAGTGACCGCGGACAACGCGGCGAGTCCGAACGAAACGCGTGAGAAAATGGTGAAGAGCTCACCCCTGTCGGTGGTCTCGCCGTCTGGGTTATCACGCAACTTCTGCTCCTCTTGGAGCGCCATGAAGCCGAGGACCGTCCCGCTCACCAACGCCGCGGCGGCGATGCTTCCGGTGGAAATCACGGCGCGACGGATCATCGTGTCTTCCTTCTCGATGGCGAGCTGAGCCTGCGCCGCGGCCTCGGCGCTCTCCTCTACGATCACGTCACTCGTCGTGCCGGCTGTGAAGTCGAGCTGCGCGACCTCGCCGTAGGCCACTTGGACCGTCTTCTCGCCGACATGCTTCCCCTGGCCCACGACGACGACCGTGTGGGTTCCGGGCTTCACCTCGAGGTCGGCAGGGGTCTTCTGCTCGACCGGAACGCCATCGAGTAAGATCGCGTGGCCGGACTGCTCCGAGCGAACGACCAGTATCGCTGGACTCTGCAGGAGCGTGGCAATGCGCGCTTCCACCGATACGCGATCCGGTGCGTCTGGACGCTCGACGAGGTACTGCTCGAGCATCGCTACGGCCCCAGGTTCATCGTCGCGGCGTTGCCTCGTGTCGGCCACGGCCACGAGCAGCGTCGGGTCCTGACCCAGGGAGTACGCGCGGAGCCAAGCGGTCTCCGCGACTTCGTAGCGCTTCGCCTCGAAGAAACGCACGCCGATCTGGTACGCGTCTGAGGCGGTCGTGCTCGGGTCTGCGAGCAACTCCCCGAGCTCGGTCTCGGAAGGCAGCGCCTTAGCCTCTGCGGGCTCCGGGACTACCTGCGCACTCGCATGCGTGCCGAGCCCGAGAAGCAGCACTGTGAGGGCCGCCAGCCTCATCGAGCCTAGACGCCTCCGTCCGCGCCGCCCATGCCGCC
>CBDURI010000093.1:0-9172 GCA_965369435.1 uncultured bacterium | reverse complement strand
GCCCCTCCGAGGCCGGCGAACGCTCAGGACGCGTTCAGCTGCATCGAGGAGCTCAGCGATGACGAGGTGCGGTACCGCATTCGCTACATTCAGGAAAAAATGGAGGACGGCAAGCCCCAGGCCACCCGGTGGCGGTACGTCTGGATGAGCCTTTGGCTCGCCGGCGGCGCTGGCATGACCTATGCCGCCGTCAACGCGGCGAGGGACTCGAACAACGCGGACAAGTTCGGTTGGGCCTACCTCGCCGGTGGCGCTTACTTCATGGGGCTTACCCACATGATCATCCCCGCGCCGGACGTGTGGGGCGCCAAGCGCATTCGGAGAATGGATGACAGTACAGAAGACGCCCGGCGCGCCAAGCTTCTCTACGCGACGCAGACCCTCAAAAAGTCGGCCAGCATCGAAGAGTTGATGGGTGGTCCGCTGGGGGTCGTGAGCACCCTCATCTACGGCGTCGCCGGCGGTACCGTCAAGGCTACCCAATGGACAGGCGCGAGCCGTGGCCTCACCGCAGCCATCTACGTCGCTCCGCCGCTCTTGGCGGGGATCCAGACCGCCACTGCACCGCGCGGCTCGGTGCTCGGGTACGAGTCGTATCGAGGTATCGCTTGCTCTAGCAAGTACTACGAGCGCACCGAAGAGGGTCCGGACTTCGACTTTAGCGTCAGTCCGGGCGGCGGAACCTTCAAGGTTTCTTTCTAGGGCCTAGCGGGCTGAGAGCTGCGGGTTAGGGCTTCTTGTTTCGTCGCAGCCGCGCTCGAAGTCGAGTCGCGTAGCCTTCTTTGTTTTCCTGTTTCGGCCGAGACACCGCCAGCGCGCCTTCGGGCACGTCACGGGTGACGGTCGTCCCGCTCGCCACGTAGGCGCCCTTCTTGACCGTGACCGGCGCGATGAGCTGGCTATCGCTGCCAATGAAGACGCCGTCTTCGAGCACGGTGACGTGCTTCTGCTCCCCGTCGTAGTTGCAGAAGATCGTGCCGGCTCCGATGTTGACTCCCTCGCCGATGACGCCGTCTCCGACGTAGGACAGGTGGTTTACCTTTGAGCCTTCGCCGACCGTCGTCTTCTTCGTTTCGGAAAAGTTCCCGACCTTACTGCGCGGTCCGAGCTGGGTCTGCGGACGCAAGTGGCTGAACGGACCGACTTGGGCCCCCTCGCCGATGGTCGAGTCGGCGGCCACCGTGTACGGCAGCAGGATGGCGTCTTTTTCGATGACGACATTGGTGAGCACACAGCCGACATCGATGCGGGCGCCGGCTCGAACGATGCACGCACCTCGCAGATGCACGTTCGCGCCCAGCGTGGCGCCCGGCTCCACTTCGCATTCCGCGTCGACATAGAGCGTGTTCAGATCGGCAATGCCGACGCCACTGCGAGCCAGCTCCTCCGCCATGCGTCGCCGGCGTGTTGATGCGGCCATCGCGAGGTCCGCTTGATCATTGACGCCCATCAGGTCAGCCATGTTGCCTCGTAGGTCTACCACTTCGTGCTCGTTGGCGGCCAGCTCGACGACATCCGTCAGGTAGAGTTGCCCTTGCGCATTGTCGGGCGTCAGCTGTGCGATGGCTTCCCGCAGGAAGTCCGCTTCTACTGCGTAGAGCCCCGGGTTGACCTCTCGGACGGCGCGCTCTTCGGCGGAGCAATCGCCGTCCTCGACGATTCGCTGCACGTCACCGGCACCGTTGCGGATGATCCGGCCGTATCCGCTGGGGTCCGCCAAGGTCGCGGTGACCAGGCCAAGGCTGGCTCCCGCATGCTCCGAACGCTCGACGAGATCACGGAGGAGCCCGGCTGGGATGAGCGGACAGTCGCCGTAGAGAACGACCAAGCGACCTCTGAGCTCGAGGTTCGATTCAATTGCGCACCGGACGGCATCGCCCGTGCCGCGGCGTTCGGGCTGCAGCACCATCTCGACGCGCTCCCCGAACCGAGACAGCAGTTCCCGCTCGACGTCGTCCCGACCGGCACCGACCACGACCAAGCACCTAGCCGCGCCAGCATCGAGAGCGGTCTGCACAACCCAAGACACCAGCGCGCGGCCGGCAATCTCGTGCAGGACTTTGGGCCGCTTGCTCTTCATCCTCGTGCCTTCACCTGCCGCGAGGATGATGGCGCTCCACGTCGCTGGTGATTGGGCTGGCATGACGTTGGTTTAGGCGGCCCGGGTCAGGTAGGAAGCTACTCTCGCAAGGGCGCCCAGGTCGTGGACATCTTGATCGAACGCAGGAACTTCTACAATGGGTGTATCGTCGTCGATCTCGCCCCCCAGTCGTTCGACCTGCACGCGGTCGGCGAGCGCCCAGGCACGTTCGGCCCGCAGTGCTTCGCTGAGCCGCGGCTGGATCTCCGCAGCATCGATCGACTCGGGCAACACGTTGCCTAGAGCGATCACTTGCTCCTCGGTGGACACGCTGGGCTCGTCGATGAGTGAATGCACCTGATTGACGATGATCCCCTCACGGTTCATTCCTGCATCCTGGAGTTTGTCGCTGAAAAACCGAGCTTCTCCGATGGCGAGCGGGTCTGGGCTGGTCACCAACACGAACGCGACCTCTGGGCTCCGCAGCGCGTCGGAGACCTGCTCCGCCCGCTCTTTGAAGCCGCCAAATAGGTCGTTGATCCCGCCGACGAACTCGGCAACCTGTTCCAGAAACGCCAGGCCCGTGATCTTGCCGATGCCCTTGAGCAGCACGGTTGCGCCGCGACCGACTAGGCCGAACGCTTCTTTGCCCGCGCCTTCGAAGACCTGCAGGAACCAGCGCATCGCCGGTGAGTCGATCGCATCGATGAGTCGCTCGGGCGCCGCGAGGAAGTCGAGGGCGTTGGACGTGGGGGGGGTGTCGAGCACGACGAGGTCCCACTTCGGATCCTTGCGAACTTCGTGGAGCTTCTCCATCGCCATGTATTCTTGGGTCCCTGCCAGCGAGCTCGCGACGTACTGATAGATCTGATTGTTCAAGATACGGTCTCGGGCCGCGTCGTCGGACGCGTGCTTGGCCACGAGCTCATCAAAGGTGCGCTTTGTGTCCAGCATCATCGCGGAGAGCGCGCCTTTACACTCGAGGCCGTGGCTCTCGAAGAGGGAGCGAGGAACGGCCTGCTCGCTGGTCCTCATCTCGTCGAGCCCGAGGCTATTGGCGAGGCGCCGCGCCGGGTCGATGGTGAGGCAGAGGACATTGCGGCCCTCCATCGCAGCATGCACGGCCATGGCCGCCGCTGTCGTGGTCTTTCCGACTCCGCCGCTGCCGACGGTTACCACCACACGGTGACTGCGAAGCACGTCCGCGAAACTCATTGCAGCGCGACTCTAGCAGTCCAGCACAGGGTGTCGATCTCGTGGAAATCACTGGTTTCTGTAGAATCTTTGCCCCTCCAGCCGTAGGATAATAGGCTACATCCACCTACATCTGACAGGGAGCCCTCATGAACGAACGCCGCACACGCCGAAGTCAGGATCCGTACCGCGCACTGTGTCTTCAGCTCGAGCACTCTCGCTCGCAGGGCCAGCTCGATGCAGTCGTCGTGGCCATCGACAACGGATTGCTGGTCGCCGGGGCTGGCGAGCGCTCGGTCTGCGAAGCGCTTGGCGCCGTCGCCCCCCTCATGAGCTCCGCGGTGTTCAGCGGGCGTTTGCCCGGCGTGCTCGAGGGACAGAGCGTCGACGTGCGCGAGTTGTCTCTCGACGGCGAGACCGTGTACGTGGCGAGCGTGGGACGTGAACGCGGCGACGCGTGGCTCGAGCAATCGATGGGCGGTGTACGCCGAATCCTGGGCTATGCGCCGCTAACCGACGCTCAGTTGCTGGTCAACTGATTCTGCACTGCCAAGAGCTCGGCCTGGCGGATCAACTCGCGGGCACCCTGTGACAGCAGATGCTCGGCCACGTCCTCGCCCAACTGCTGTGCTTGTTGAATCGCGTCCGGCGAGGTGAGATCGAGGTACGTGTCGGACGTGGCCGACAGCATTCGGTCACCATCGTACGAGGCCACCATCGCGTCGAGCTGGAGCCTTCCCTCTGCAGCGCTCGCGTAGCCGGCGATCGACGAATGGCAGTTGCCTTCTAGCTTCTGCAGCATCGCCCGCTCTGCCGTGATCCGAATGCGCGTGGTCGGATCTTCGATCGCTTTGAGCTGCTCGCCGAGCCTTTCGTCGCTCAAAGCACCCTCGATGGCTAGCGCGCCTTGGCCGACGGCGGGCAAGCAAATATCCGGGGGAAGAACAGTATGAGGCGTTTCGGCGAGCACCCCCGTGCGCGCTAGGCCGGCCACGGCGAGGACGATGGCGTCGCACTGACCTTCTTGAAGCTTGCGAAGGCGGGTTTCAATGTTTCCGCGCAACGGGATGAACTCGAGATCGGGGCGTTGGCGCTGAAGCTGCACGACGCGACGCCGTGAGGTCGTCCCGACTTTGGCGCCTCGCCTGAGCGATGCCAAATCGATGCCGTCGACCGTGATCAGCGCGTCCCGTGGGTCTTCACGAACCGGCACGCTGAGGATGTCCATTCCCTCAGCCAACGGAACGTCGCCGGGCACGTCTTTCAATGAATGAACAGCGAAGTCTGCCTCGCCGCGCACGACCACTGCCTCGACCTCGCTCACGAAAAGCCCTTTGCCGCCGACGTGGGCGAGGGGGCGATCCTGGATTCGATCGCCTTTGGTTTCAACGTGGACCTCCTCGACGACGAGCCCTGGGAAGTGGCGGCGTAGCTGTTCGCCGACCCAGCGGGTCTGCCGCAGAGCAAGATTGCTTCGGCGTGTGGCGGCGCGCAGTTTCACTTCGATTCGCCCGTGGGTCGTGTTCCCGCGGCGGCCAGCTGGGCGACCTTGGCCTCCGTACCCCCTTCGGTCGAGGGCTCTGCGTGTGCCGGTTCGTCTGCGGGTATCGCGAACAGACGCCGGACCGCGTCGATCAAAAACGGGCCGTCCGGCTCCCCAGCGCCCGCCTTGAGCTGGGTCATCGGCTGATGAAGCAATTTGTTCACCATGGAGCGCCCCATGGCTTCTAGAACGGCATGATCGGACTCACTCAGACCTTCTAGCCGGGGAAGGGCGCGTTTGAGCTCTTCGTCTGCAATCTGCCCAAATTGTTTCCGGAGCGCGACGATTGTGGGGGCGAGCTCGAGCGAACGTCGCCATCTCGAGAACGCGTCGACCTCTTCTTCGACGATGCGCTCGGCGAGCTCTACTTCTCGCGTCCGTGCGGCGAGATTCTCCTCGGCAACCTGCTGCAGGTCATCCACGTCGTAAACGAACACGTTGTCCATGTTTCCGACACGCGGGTCGACGTCGCGAGGAACGGCGATGTCGATGACGAACAGCGGTCGACGGCGCCTCGTCCGAATGACGGACTTCATCAGCTCTGGCGTCAGGATGAACTTGGGGCTTGCCGTGGACGCGATGACGACGTCGGCCTCGGCGACCTCCGTGGCGAGCCGCTCGTACGGGACGGCCCGCCCACCGCATGCTTCGGCGAGCACGCGCGCTCGGTCTTCGCTGCGGTTCATGACATGGAGGTTCGTCCCGGTTTGACGGAGGCTTCGCGCGGCGGCCTCGCCCATCTCTCCAGCGCCGAGCAAGAGTGTTCGGCGACCTTCGAGGTTGCCGAAAATCTTCTTTGCCAGCTCGGATGCGATCGAGCTGATGCTCACCGTGCCTTCGGCGATTCCGGTTTCGCTGCGAACTCGCTTCGCCGTGGCGAATGCTTGGGTGAAGCAACGGCCGAGAAGGGTGCCCATCGTGCCGGCACCCTTCGCTGCGTCGAACGCCTCTTTCACCTGGCCCAGGATCTGGGGCTCGCCCACGACCAGCGAGTCGAGGCTCGACGCGACCCGGAAGATATGGCGGACCACGTCGACTCCACGCTCCTGGTAGAGAACATCGACGCCCGTGGCCTCTGGAAGTCGCCTGGCGAGCGCATCCTTGGCGACTCGAGATGCCGCGATCGGGTTGGCGCTCGTCGCGTAGAGCTCCACCCGATTGCACGTCGATATCAACAGCGCTTCGTCGAGCCGTCCGCTGGCTGCAATTTCGCGGAGCTCTTGCTCGAGGCGATCCGGGGCGACCGCAAGCCTCTCGCGGACCTCGACAGGCGCGGTGCGATGAGAGAGCCCGACGACGACGAAGTCACGCACTAGGCGCTCCCGCCAGCGGCGCGCAAGGCATAACCGGCCAGGACCAGCAGCGTAAACAAGAAACCCATCATCGTGCCGAGCGCGGCCTTTCGCCCCTGCCACCCGGCCGCCACACGAAGGACGATGACGCCCGCGAAGATCGCCCAGGCGACCAGGCCGAGTGCCTGGCTGAAATAAAACTCCGCCCCTCCCGAACGCAGCAGCCAGAAGGTGCCGGTGATCATGCCGAAGGTCAGAAGCGGAAAGCCCAACAAGACGGCGCGCAGTCCCATGGTGTCGAGCACGTCCAGTGAGGGGAGCCGCTGGAACACCCCGCTCAGTTGGCGGCGCCGAAGCAGACGCTCCTGGATCATGTAGGCGACTCCGGCGACGAACGCGAGCGCGAACGCGATCAAGCCCAACACGTTGGCGCCGATGTGGAGCGTCAGCATTGCGGACTGCACCTTGGGGGAAACCGGCGCGTAGCTGCTACCGAGGCCGGAGGCCAGAAAGAGCATCAGCGATAGAGGCACGACGAACGCGCCGAGGATGGTCACGTCGAAACGGTAGGACGCCAGCAGGAACGCGATGCCCAGCCCGAAGGACGAGACGCTCAAGATCTGCGAGATGTCGGAGAGGGGGAGCTCGCCCGGGGAAGGGCTCTCGAGCAGCAAGAAAGCGAGGTGCGCGCCTAGAGCGGCAACGAACACGGTTCCGGGGATTCGCTGCGCCTGCTTCGAGCCCCGCGTCAGCACGAGCAGATAGAGGATACAGGCGACCGCGTAGAGGATCGCGGTGGCGATGAACAGGCCGGCTTTCATGGTCTTGTCGAGGCTTTCACGAGTGTGGGGCAGGCCACGAAAAACCCTACCATACTGGGGTTTTACGCGGTAGCCGGGAGGGGCGGCCCGTTGACAATGAGCCCTAGCGTCCTTAATTAGTCGGTCTCAGACAACCCCAAGAGGAGCTCAAATGGCCGGCGCAAATGTACACGCAGTAAACGACCTGAACTTTGACACCGAGGTGCTCCAGTCGGATGCCCCGGTACTCGTCGACTTTTCGGCGGTATGGTGCGGGCCGTGTAAGCAGATTGCGCCGCTCATCGATCAGCTTGCCGACGAGTACGTCGACAAGGTCAAGGTGACTCACCTCGATATCGATGAGAGCCCCGGCACCGCCTCCAAGTACGGCATCCGAGGCGTTCCTACCCTGATGGTCTTCAAGGGCGGAGAGCTCGTAGCGCAGCACGTCGGCGCAGCGCCGAAGACGACCATCGCGCAGTTGATGGATCGGGCCCTGTAGCCGGCCACCCAGCGACTCTCCGCAATGAGAACGACGAGCTCATCTGTGCCACCGATCGTATCGGTGGTCGCGCGTTCCAACACGGGGAAGACCACCCTTCTCGAGGGCTTGCTTCCGGCGCTGAAGGAGGCGGGCTTGCGAGTGGCTGTGGTGAAGCATCACCATCACACCAGCTCCTTCGACACGCCCGGGAAGGACACTTTCCGCTTGGCCGAAGCCGGCGCTGATCTCGTCGTCGGCGTGAGTCCGGTCCAGGTAGCCACGTTCAGCAGGCAAATCGGGTCGGGTGACCTCGGCTCGGTGATCGCCCAACACTGTGCCGGCTATGACCTCGTGCTCACGGAGGGCTACAAGCGTGGTGACTATCCGAAGATCGAGGTCCACAGGGCCGAGCGAAGCACCGAGCTCCTGTGCGATTTTGGCGAGATGCTGGCGCTCGTCACGGATACCGACTGGGTTACCAATGTCCCCCAGTTCTCTCTCGACGACGCCGACGGTCTTGCGGCGTTCCTGGCAGCCTGGCTGGACAACGACTAGCGCTGCGCGTGTGCAAGGGTGACGGCGACCGAGAGCATGATGAAGGCGCAGGCTTGATGCGCGATTGCGGTGTGCAGTGGAACGGACCCGAGCACAACGAGCGCGCCCAGGCCAAATTGCAGCAGCGTCAGCCCTGCAAGCCACCAAGCCAACGAGCGCTCTGACCGCAGACGGGCGCGTCGATGCACCCACCACCCGAGCCCGGCTGCACTCAACACGACGGCGGCACCGAGCAAGCGATGCAAGAAGTGAATGCTGATGGGGTTTTCTACGAGGTCACGCCACCACGGCTCGATGCTAAACAACGACGACGGAACCCACTCCCCGTTCATGTCGGGAAAGGTCGCCGCCACTAGCCCCGCACGCTTGCCTGCCATCAGTGCGCCGAAGATGATCTGAAGCGCGAGCAGGACGATGAAGGACCACGTTGGCACAGCCGATGTGTCCCCCGGTTGGCCCGGCGCGCGTTTCGCCGGTGGCGCCCGCAGGTCGAGGAAGAGCCACAGGAGATACTGTCCCACCAACAGAGCAAGCGCGAGGTGGGCCGCCAGGCGATAGTGACTGACCTCGGGGTTGTCCACGAGGCCACTCTTCACCATGAACCAACCGAGCAACCCCTGAGCTCCGCCCAAGAAAAAGGCAACGAGCGTTTTCCAAGCCAAGCGTCTATCAAGCTTGCGCCGAACTAAGAAAAACAACCACGGGACGATGAAGAAGACGCCAATCAGACGACCGAGTAGCCGATGCGCATACTCCCAAAGGAAAATGCGTTTGAAATCGGACAACGACATCCAATGATTGACGAGCTTGTACTGGGGCGACGCTTGATATTTCTGAAAGGTCTCTATCCAGTCGGACTCGTTCAAGGGTGGCAGCGCGCCCATGAGGGGGTGCCATTGGACCATGGATAGACCGGAGCCGGTTAGCCGCGTGGCGCCACCGACGATCACCATCGCGAACACCATCAGATAGAGCAACAAGAGCCACGTCGCGACCAGGCGTGACGTTGGCGTTGCAGAGACCGTCTGAACCACGTTTGCCCTACTCCCCGAACGTCTTTACGCGGGGCCCAGCCCCAAAGCAAAGGCCCGCGCACTTGCCGACGGTTCACGCACCTGGTGCGGTTCAACGCACAGATTGCGCATGCCCTGCCGCCGTCGCTTCGCTGCTCGTGGAACTACGCGAGGAAAGATGACGCTGTGCGCTGATCGTCCCGTGCGGCTC
>CBDURI010000092.1:0-9250 GCA_965369435.1 uncultured bacterium | reverse complement strand
TCGCCCTGCGCCACGATCACGGCGGGCGCATCGGCCTCCACCCGGGACGGAGCCAATGCAGCGAGGCACAGCAGTGCGATCCCGAGCGCGCGGAGCATCCCGATCCGGTGTACAGAGGATGGCGCTTTTGGCCAACAAACGAGCGAAAACCGCAGGATGTGGCGCCGGGGCGCAGGCTTGATATTTTGAGCAGATGGGTTGGGCATCGCCACGGGCAACTTGGGTTGGGATAGCAGCACTCGTGGTGTTGACGGCGTGCCAAACCAGCTCTTCACGCACTGCCCGCTCCGTCGACGCTGGACCGCCACGCTACGACGTGTCGTGTCCAGCCCAAGGCGATTGCAATCCATCGGTTGCGTTACTGGTCGGACTATCGGCGCCGCGGGAGCCGACCCGTTGCACTGCCGCGCTGATCGGGTCGCGCATCGCCGTTACGGCTGGCCACTGCGTGGCCCGGGAGCTCACGGGCGGAGGCGGGTGTGATGGAGTGTGGCTCGGCTTCGCCGGGACCGAGGGTGGTTCACCTGAGTGGATCGGCTGCGAGCGCATCCTGTCGGTGTCGACGCCGGGCGCCACGCTGCTGCTACCCGACTACGCGATCCTGGAGCTTGCCGAGGAGACGACGCGCCCGTCGATCCCTCTTGGCCCCCTCGGCGAAGGAGAGATGGCACTCGGAGAAGTCGTTCAGATGGTCTCGGTGACGGCAGACCGGTTCTATGACGACATCCACCAGGTGCGGAGTCGTCGCTGCGTGGTCGACGACAACCGCAAGCTGTCCCTCTGGAGCTCGGCTCCGTCCCGCTCTATTCGTGTTCTGTCCTCGTGCCCGATTCGTGAAGGTAGCTCCGGCGCGCCTGTGCTCGATGGCGATGGCCGGCTTCGCGGACTCGTCCATGCGGGCGGACCACCGTTCTTCGCCTTCGGCTTGATGACCCTACTGCCGCAACCAGTCGAGCGCGACGACGGTTAGTACCGTCACTACGCCGATCACCATCACGAGTAAGCTGGCTGGCAGCGGCGGCGCTGCTGGCATTCGCCTTCCCGACGTCGGCGGGATCTGCATTCCTCTGCGGCCGCTCTTGTCTTCGGCGCGATGCGGAGGGTCAGATTCGACCGATGCGTTGGTGGTTCGCGCGATCTCCATGAGCTGCCGCTTTCGCGACTCCCCGTTCGGAAAGAGCTCTGCCATCCAGTCTGCGAGCTCCGCTGGGCCCACGAGCTCCTCTTGATTGGCGAGGAAGCGACGCAGCGCCTTGCCCATTTGGCGGGCGTTTTGCCAGCGTTCGTCCGGGCTGCGTTGCAGGGCCTTCAACACGATCTCGTCCAGCTCCGCCGGGACGTCGCTTCGGTAGTTTGACGGCGGACGAATCTCGCCCGAGAGGACCGCGTACATCGTGTTCACGTCGGTGTCGCGAAGGAAAAGCCGTCGCAGCGTGAGGAGCTCCCACAGCACGGCGCCCAACGCCCACACATCGACCCGTCGGTCGACGACTGCCGCCGTCATCTGCTCGGGCGCCATGTACGGGAAGGTGCCTTTGACTTGGCCTGCCTCGGTGTGGTGAACGCGTTGTCGCGCGTGCGCGATGCCAAAGTCGACCACCTGCGTGGCGCCGCTGTACGTCACGAAGAGATTCTCTGCGGAGACGTCGCGGTGTACGACGTGAAGCGACTCGCCCTCCGCGTCCTGGAGCTCGTGTGCCGCGTGGAGGCCTTCGCACGCCTGCGCGATCACAGCTGCCATGCGCGCCGGCAGCAGGGCCGAGCTTCGCTGGTCTGCGTTGGCCACCACCCGCCGGTGAACGCGCGACAGTGGCTCTCCGACCAGGTATTCCATCGCGATGAAGTATTCGCTGTCGGCTTCGCCGAAGTCGAAGACGCTGCAGACGTTCGGGTGGGTGATCCGTGAGGCAATGCGCGCCTCGTCGAGAAACATCTCGATGTAATCTTTTTCGTCCGCGAGATGAGGATGGATGCGCTTGAGCGCCACGAGCTTCTCGAAACCCGGGACCCCGCCGGCCCGCGCCAAATACACGCTCGCCATCCCTCCCGATGCAAGCTCGAAGCACAGCTGATAGCGGCCGATCTTCTCGGGGACTGCGCGCGCAGGCACCTCAGAATCCAACATCGGCCTCTGGCCGCGGCTAGGGCGTGCGGATTCCATGTCTTTTGCGCTCGAACCCTCCATCTAGGACTTCCAAATAGGGACGGATCAGGCTTTCTAATACCGTCTACATCAAAGTATTACACTAAAAGTTCATATTCCAGAGCTTATTTCGCTTTCGGGGACAGATCCAGTTGACGCCAGCATCGGGGCACCATATTTGTTAGGATTCAGAAGGATACGACCTAATGAATTTAGGAGAAACATACGTTTTAGATGGAATCGATCGGCAACTCCTCGACGAGCTGCAGAGCGATTGCAAGCGATCTCTCAAGGAGATTGGGGGCTCGGTGGGTCTGAGCGCCCCCTCGGTCATGGAACGTGTCCGCAAGCTTGAAAACGCTGGAATTATCCTTGGCTACCACGCGCTCCTCGACGCTCGCAGAATAGGTCTCGACATCTCCGCCTTCATCGGGGTGTCGATCAGCAATCCCAAGCTACTTTCGGCGTTCGAAGAGTGGGTCGACTCGATGCCACAGGTCCTCGAATGCCATCACGTGACCGGTAGCCACACCCTGCTTCTCAAGGTAAAAACCCAGAACACCGAGGACCTGGAGCAACTCATCAGTCGCGTCCGGTCCATGGAGGGGGTCGCCAGCACCGAAACCATGGTGGTGCTGTCGACCCACACCGAGAGGGTAGAAGTCGCCCTGCCCGCCGCCGAGCCCGCGTCCGATACGCGGCGCCGCAAACGTCCCCGCCGCCGAGCGGGCACCCCCGAAACCCCCCAAACCACGCAAACATGAAGTACGGACTCCCTGAAAAACACGGTCTCTACGACCCGGCGAACGAGAAAGATGCCTGCGGCGTAGGCTTCGTCGCCCAGATCAAGGGCGTCGCGTCCCATCAGATCGTCAAGGACGCCAACCGCATCCTCTGCAACATGGACCACCGTGGCGCTCGCGGCTCCGAGACGAACACCGGGGACGGCGCGGGGATGCTCACCGCCATCCCGGACAAGCTTTTGCGGCGCGTGGCCAAAGAGGAGCTCGGGATCGACCTTCCCGAGCCGGGTAAGTACGGCGTGGGCAACATCTTCCTACCGACCGACGACGAGGAGCGCGCGTACTGCAAGGCCGCGTTCCTGAGGTCGATCGAAAAACAGGGGCAGCACTTCCTCGGCTGGCGCTGCGTGCCCACCGACCCGGACGGCGCCAACCTGGGACCCACGGCGGCGCAGAGCATGCCGTACATCGAGCAGCTCTTCATCGGCGCGGCCGACGGGCTCGACCAAGACGCCTTTGAGCGCCAGCTCTACGTCATCCGCAAGAGCGCCGCGAGCCCGCTTCGCGTGGACGAAAGCCTGAAGCAGCGGACGATGCTCTACGCATGTTCGTTGTCGAGCAGGACGATCATCTACAAGGGCATGCTGGCCTGCGAGCAGGTGCTTCCGTTCTACGGAGACCTCACCGACCCGGAGTACGAAACGCATCTCGCGATGGTGCACTCGCGGTTCGCGACCAACACCTTCCCGACCTGGGAGCGCTCGCAGCCGCTCCGCTGCCTCAGTCACAACGGCGAGATCAACACCCTGCGCGGCAACAAGAACGCGATGCATTCACGCCAGGGCGTCGTCGAAGGCAAGCTCTTTGGCGACGATTTGCGCAAGCTTTTCCCGGTCGCCGAGCCGGGGCTCTCCGACTCGGGCACCCTCGATAACGTCCTCGAGTTTCTGTACATGAACGGCCGCACGATGGCCGAGGCGGCCATGCTGATGATTCCCGAGGCCTGGCAGCGCCACGAGGACATGCCGCAGGTCAAGCGCGACTTCTATGAGTACCATTCGTGCCTCATGGAGCCCTGGGATGGGCCTGCCTCGATCGCCTTCACCGACGGTACGGTGATAGGGGCCGTTCTCGATCGAAACGGCCTTCGCCCGAGTCGCTACTACCTCACACATGACGATCGCGTGATCATGGCATCGGAGGTCGGCGTGCTTCCGGTCCCGCCAGAGATGGTCAAACACAAGGGACGACTCAAGCCCGGGCGGATGTTCCTGATCGACTTCGAGCAGGGCCGCATGATCCCCGACGCCGAGCTCAAGAACGACATCGCGTCGCAACGTCCCTACGGCGAGTGGCTCAACGAGCAGCGCCTCAAGTTGACTGAGCTTCCCGTAAACGACGACGCGCACGGGTTCGACCCCGAGACGCTCCTGTCACGCATGCAGTCGTTTGGTTACACGACCGAGACGATGCAGTTCATGTTGCGGCCGATGATCGAGCAGAAGCGCGATCCGGTCGGGTCCATGGGCAACGACTCGGCCCTCGCGGTCCTGAGCGACCAACCGCGCCTGTCGTACGACTACTTCAAACAGCTCTTTGCGCAGGTCACCAACCCGCCGATCGACTCGATCCGCGAGGAAGTGATCATGGCGGTGGAATGCTACATCGGGCCGGAGAAGAACCTGCTCACGACGACCCCGGAGCACGCCCATCGGCTTCGTATTCCGCACCCCATCCTCACCAATGAAGAGGTCAACGCGCTCAAAACGATCGACGAGCGCGGGTGGCGGAGCAAGATCATCGACGTCACCTGGGCTCGAAGCGACGGCCCTGAGGGCCTCGAGCCTGCAATCCAGCGCATCCGCCAGGAAGCCGAGCAGGCGGTAGACGAAGGGTACAGCCTCATCGTCCTGACCGACCGTGCGGCCGGCAAAGACCGTATCCCCGTGAGCGCACTCCTCGCGACCGGCGCTGCTCACCACCACCTGATAGCCGCCGAAAAGCGCACCCGCGTCGGAATCGTCGTTGAAACCGGCGAGGCGCGCGAGGTCCACCATCATTGTTGCCTCGTCGGCTACGGTGCCGACGCGATCAATCCCTACCTAGCGTTCGAGGCGCTGTGGCAGGAGCGCCGCCTAGGCACGCTCGACGCCGACACGTTCCCGGACGACGACAGCATCGTCACGGGCTATCGCAAGGCGGTCGCCAAGGGGATGCTCAAGGTGTTCGCGAAGATGGGCATCTCGACGCTTCAGTCGTACAAGGGCGCGCAGATCTTCGAGGCGGTCGGCCTCAACAGCTCGGTTGTCGACCTCTGCTTTGCCGGGACCGCGAGCCGCATTCAGGGCATCGGGTTCAACGTCATCGCGCAGGAGCTGGTCGATCGTCACGAGCTCGGTTACCCCGACGAGACCGAGCCCCGGCTTCCGATTCTTCCGAACGATGGGCAGTTCCATTGGCGCGCCAATGGCGAGCGGCACATGTGGAACCCGAAGACGATCGCCGACCTTCAGGTGGCGGCGCGCACGAACGATGGCGATACGTATAGACGATTCGCCGAGCGAGTGAACGACAACGCCCGGGATCGATGCACGCTCCGTGGTTTGATGCGCTTCAAGAAGGGGCAGAGCATCCCGCTGAGCGAGGTGGAGCCCGCCAGCGAGATCGTAAAGCGGTTCGCGACCGGCGCGATGAGCTTCGGCTCGATCTCGGTGGAGGCGCACTCGACGCTCGCCATCGCGATGAACGAGCTCGGGGGCAAATCCAATACGGGCGAGGGCGGTGAGGACCCGGAGCGCTACGTGCCACTGCCTGATGGCTCGATGAACCCGATGCGTTCGGCGATCAAACAGGTCGCCTCGGGGCGCTTCGGTGTGACGATCAACTACCTCACCAACGCCGACGAGATCCAAATCAAGATGGCGCAGGGCGCCAAGCCCGGCGAGGGCGGCGAGCTTCCCGGCCGCAAGGTCGACGAGAAGATCGCGTCGGTGCGTCATTCAACGCCGGGCGTCGGCCTGATCAGCCCTCCGCCTCACCACGACATCTACTCGATCGAGGACCTCGCGCAGCTGATTCACGATCTGAAGAACAGCAACCCCTCTGCGCGGATCAGCGTCAAGCTGGTCAGCGAAGTGGGCGTCGGCACCATTGCAGCGGGTGTCGCGAAGGCACACGCCGATCACATCCTCATCAGCGGTCACGACGGCGGCACGGGCGCTTCGCCCCTGACCTCGATCAAGCATGCGGGTCTTCCCTGGGAGCTTGGCATCTCCGAGACGCACCAAACACTCGTGATGAACGATCTGCGCAGCCGCGTCGTCTTACAGACGGACGGCCAAATGAAAACTGGCCGCGATGTCGTCATCGGCGGGCTCCTCGGGGCCGAAGAGATCGGTTTGAGCACCGCGCCGCTCATCGTGATGGGCTGCATCATGATGCGTAAGTGCCACCTCAACACCTGTCCGGTCGGCATCGCGACGCAAGATCCCGAGCTTCGTCAGAAGTTCCAGGGAAAGCCGGAGCACGTCATCAACTACCTCTTCATGGTCGCGGAGGAAGCGCGCGAGATCATGGCTTCGCTGGGGTTCCGCACCTTCAACGAGATGGTGGGCCGCGTCGACATGCTCGACACCACGGACGCCATCGTTCACTGGAAGGCGCAGGGAATCGACCTCACGCCGATTCTCACACCCGCAAGGAAGAAGAACGCGGTCACCGAGGTGTACTGCACCAAGGCGCAAGACCACGGCCTCGACAAGGCGCTCGACAACCGCCTGATCGAGCTGGCCCAATTGGCCATCACAGAGGGCAAACAGGTTCGCGGCGAGCTCAAGATCAAGAACACCAACCGCACGGTTGGGACCATGCTCAGTCACGAGATCGCCAAGGTATGGGGCGAAGAGCTCCTCCCCGACGACACCGTGCACTTCAAGTTCGAAGGCTCCGCAGGGCAGAGCTTTGGTGCATGGCTTGCCAAGGGCGTGACCCTCGAGCTCGAGGGCGACGCGAACGACTACGTCGGCAAGGGCTTGTCCGGCGGCAAGATCATAGTCTACCCATCGAAGAAGGCGACGTTCGTGCCCGCTGAGAACATGATCATCGGCAACGTGGTTCTGTATGGCGCGGTGCGAGGCAAGGCGTTCTTCCGGGGGCGCGCTGCGGAACGCTTTTGCGTTCGTAACTCGGGCGCCTGGGCAGTCATCGAGGGCGTTGGGGATCACGCCTGTGAGTACATGACGGGCGGTCGAGCGGTGATCCTAGGAGACACGGGCCGCAACTTCGGCGCGGGCATGAGTGGCGGCGTCGCGTACGTGCTCGACGCGAACAACGACTTTGCCTCGAAGTGCAACCAAGAGATGGTCGACCTCGATCGTCTCGAACATCAAGAAGAGATCGCGATTGTGAAGGGGCTCATCGAAGAGCACTTCGAGTACACCGGCTCGGCTGTCGCCGAGCGTTTGCTGCAGGACTGGGACAACGCCGTTCAGACCTTCGTGAAGGTGATGCCGGTCGACTACAAACGAGTGCTTCGTGAGAAGGGCGACCTTTCGGTAGGCGTTCCCGGGCCCGAGGTCGCTTCATCCTACGGTCTTCCGGCGGCGGAGTAAGACGATGGGTAAGCCAACCGGTTTCAAAGAGTTTCAACGCGAGACGATTCCGTACAGCGATCCATTGGAGCGGATCTCCGGCTGGGGCGAGTTCACCGTGGACGTCCCCGAGAAGCACCTTCGGACGCAGGGCGCCCGCTGCATGGATTGCGGCGTGCCGTTTTGCCTATCGGCAACGGGCTGTCCCATCGACAACCTGATCCCCGAGTGGAACGACCTCGTCTATCGCGGGCGTTGGCGTGAGGCGCTAGATCGCCTGCACAAGACGAACAACTTTCCCGAGTTCACGGGACGCGTCTGCCCGGCCCCTTGCGAGGGCGCATGTGTCCTCGGGATCAACGAACCCGCCGTGACCATCAAGAACATCGAGGTCGCGATCGTCGACAAGGGCTTCGAGGAAGGCTGGATTCACCCGGAACCCCCGACCAAACGCACGGGTAAGAAGGTCGCCATCATCGGCAGCGGTCCCGCCGGGCTTACCGCAGCCCAACAACTCAACCGCGCAGGTCACAGCGTGACCGTCTACGAGCGCGATGACCGCATTGGCGGCCTGCTCACCTACGGCATCCCGAACATGAAGCTCGACAAGGGCATCGTCGATCGACGCATCGACATCATGCGCGCGGAAGGCGTGGAGTTCGTGACTAATGCGCATGTCGGCGTGAACATGGACGCTCAGAAGGTGCGCAGCGAACACGACGCTTTGATTCTTGCCTGCGGCGCTACACGCCCGCGCGATTTGCCCATCCCTGGGCGCGAGCTGCAAGGCGTGCACTTCGCGATGGAGTTCTTACTCAAAAACACCAAGAGCCTGATGGACAGCAAGCTCGAAGACGGCGCGTACATCAGCGCCAAGGGCAAGCGCGTGATCGTCATCGGCGGTGGCGACACCGGCACCGACTGCATCGGAACGTCGATTCGCCACGGCTGCACGTCTCTGGTCAATTTCGAGCTCCTGCCGAAGCCTCCCGCCGAACGCGCACCGGACAACCCGTGGCCCGAGTGGCCCGTCATCTTCCGGGTGGACTACGGCCATCAAGAGGCCGAAGCGAAGTTCGGCAAAGACCCCCGCGAGTTCTGTGTGCTCAGCAAGCGCTTCCTCGACGACGGCGCCGGGAACGTCACCGGCATCGAGACGGTGCGCGTCGAGTGGACGAAGGACGCGGACGGCAAGTGGCAGATGGGCGAAGTGCCTGGCTCGCAAGAGGTCTTCGAAGCCGACCTCATCTTCTTGGCGATGGGCTTCCTCGGACCAGAGGACACGCTCGCCGAACAACTCGGCCTCGAGCGCGACGCACGCAGCAACTTCAAGGCAGAGTACGGCAAATACGCCACCAGCACCGAAGGCGTCTTCGCCGCCGGCGACTGCCGCCGCGGCCAGTCCCTCGTAGTCTGGGGAATAGCCGAAGGCCGAGGCGCCGCCCAAGCCGTAAACACCTTCCTCTCCTAGGGGACACTAAAGTTTCTATCTAACTAGGCGAAATGATGGGTGGTTTTTGGGGGGTGTGTGTCCCCTGAAGTTTCTTATCTCATCCGTTGAAACTGTAGGAATCCGCTGATATGGTGTAATCGTTTCTACCGGGGCCTTGGGGGTGCCGGGGAGAAGGGGAGTCATGCAGTATCGCCAACTTGGCAGCTTGTTCGCCGCCGTCGTCGACGCGGGCGAGGTTTGTGACAACGGCACGGCCAACGGGGACGCTCCCCAGGCGTGCGCGATCGATTGTCGATGGAACGTCGGAAGCGATTGCGCCGTG
>CBDURI010000091.1:0-9284 GCA_965369435.1 uncultured bacterium | reverse complement strand
ACGCCGACCACGCACACCGGTCATTCGCGGAAGCACGTCAAGGCCTCGGACGAGCATCCGAAGATGAAGCTCACAGCGGAGGAGCAGGAGATCCATGACGGCAAGAAGGGTGACGTCCTGCAGAAGGCCATCAAGACGGTGGTGGCCTACGGGGAGCTCTTCGGTGCGGAGAAGCTCGTCGATCTCGGAGGCGCGCCGCACCTCGCCATGAGCTGGGGGAGTGACGGCATCGAGCCTCTGCTGAAGATCTACAAGCAACTCGCCGAAGCCGGATTGAAAACCTATGCGCCGTTCACCGCAGATCCGAAGCCCATGGACCCCGTACACCTTCCGGTCACAGACCAGGAACAGGCCGCTGTCGACAAGATCTACAACCGCATGGATGAGCTCGAGGAGCTCAACATGAAGCTCGGGATGCGAAGCAAGAAAGACTGGAGCTGCGCCTGCTATCTGCCCGAGATGGGTAACACGCCGAGCCGCGGCGACAATCTCGCGTGGTCGGAGTCCTCGGCGATCAACTACGTGAACTCCGCCATTGGCGCGCGCACCAATCGGAATTCCATGGGCATCGACATGCTCTGCGACATTCTCGGGAAAGCCCCCCAGTTCGGATTGCTGACAGACGAGGGGCGCCAGGCTGTCTGGTTGATCGAGGTCAAGACCACGAAGCTGCCCCATCCCGAAATGATCGGCTCGGCGATTGGGCTCAAGTGCATGGAAGACGTCCCCTACATTACGGGGATGGATCGGTTCATCTCGGGAACCGACGAGCAGAGCAGCGGCTACCTCAAGGACGTGGGTGCCGCCACGGCCAGCAACGGCGCCCTCGGCCTCTACCACATGGAGGGCGTGACCCCGGAGGCCGTCGACAAGGGACGGGCACTTCTGAACGAGGGGTACCAAACCTACGTGATCGATGATGCCGAGCTCGATCGCATCTACAAGAGCTATCCCAATCTGTGGAAAGACAAGCAGGGCACGCCACAGCGGGTGTTCCTGGGATGCCCCCACATGAGCTACGGCCAGATGGTCGAGTGGGGCGAGCGCATTGTCGACGCGATGGAGAAAGCCGGGAAAGACAAGATTGGCGTCCCGACCTACATGTTTGGCTCGCAGTACGTGAAGGACGCCTTCGAGCAGAAGAATCCCGAGGTGGCGAAGAAGCTGAAGGGCTACGGCGTCTCCATTCCCATCAACTGCCCGATGATGTGGTGCTCCACGCCTGTGGAGGGCGCAGAGCTCGTCGCCACCAACTCCAACAAGACGCGCGTCTACACCACGGCGCGTTTCTTCTTCGACGATACCCTCACCGAGCTGATCGTCACGGGCAAACTGCCAGCCAACGTTGCCTAGGCACACACGGAAACCAACTAAAAGGACAAGGATTTCAACGATGGCTACAGCGACATTCAAAGGACGACCGGCAGTTCCGGGCAACGTAGAAGGCTCGGCAGAGGTGTCACACATCGGATTCAACACCTGCGCGACCTACGTCGACGTCTTGATCGCCGGCTCCGACTCCGGGGTCTGTCAGGACCACGACAACAAGGACCTCTTCGGCCACGACCTCGCCGGCAAAATCGTGTGCATCCCGCAGACCATCGGGTCGAGCAGCGCAGCGACCTTGTTCATGATCATCCTCGAGAAAGGCATCGCGCCCAAGGCCATGCTCTTCGCCAACCACATCGACTCGCTAGCCGCCTGCGGGATCCTCATGGGCGACAACTGGCTCGGCAAGCGCATCGTCACCGTCGACTTGCTAGGCGACGACTTTCTGGATGCGGTCAAGACCGGCGACAAGGTCGAGGTTCACGAGGACGGAACGATCGAAGTTGGCTGACGCGGCGGAGCGATTCCTTAGTTGAACGAGCCGACGAACATGATTTCACGGTCGAAGGCCATGGTTTTGGCGTGAAGGCTTGATTTGCTGAGGGTTGAGCAGTTCGTGCTCTAGGCGCGACTCCGCGCTGAGCATTCTCGCACCCGTCGCATGGTGTTCGTCGCTACATCGGCGCTCGATAGTCGAAGAATTCGTTGTCCGGGTTGAATCCACCCTCGCCCGAACCGAGGTCCTTGAAGGAGTCGACGAACTCAATGGCCTGAATCCATTTGATTTGCTTGAAAGCGAGTTCCAATTCGTTGCGCAGTCGGAGAGGAGCGCCGTGAAGTTCCGGGATCGGATCCCCGTTCATCTCGTAGGCGAGGATCGTTTGATCGTGCTTCATGTGCTTGAACTTGTGACAATCGTAGAAGAGTCCCGGCTTCTCGTCGTCGTATTCACCGGGCCCTGACGCGACGGCATAGAACACGACAAAGCGGACTCCCGGCTTCGGACGCACGATCTTGATGATCTCCGACATCCGCACCCCTCCCCACTTCGCGATGCCGGACCAGCCCTGGATGCAGAAGCTCTCGGTGATCTGCTCCGTTTTCGGAAGGGCTTTGATCTCATCCATGGTCAGCTCGACTGGATTCTCGACCAGTCCTCCGATCTTGACGATGTAGTTCGCGAATCCCTCGGCCTGGTGCTGGCGGTATTCTTCGGAGTCCGGACCATGACCGTTGGGCCAGAAATGCGGCGAAATATCCTTTTCTTCGAAGTTCGCCACCGGGGTGAAATCCTCGAGCAGGTTCTCTGCCCATCCGGTAATCGCGCGGGCGAAGCGTTGCACGAGACGGGGGTGCTTGAGCGTGAACGGGGTAGCCGCGATCCACGCCACGGCGATCAAAGCCATCGCGATGACGAATATCAGCAGGCCGCCATAAGAATCATCATTCACTCCGCGGAAGATGTGGTTGAGGTTTTCGATCAATCCCGCGCTGAAGACCATCGTCAGATGGATCGTAATGAAGAGTCCGAAGTAGCAGAGGACGCCGAAGTGAAGTGCGCGAGAGATCTGCCGGTTGAATGGCCCCGTCGCAGTCTTGAAGCGGGCCGCGATAGCGGGCGACTGGAGCAGACCAGTGAACACGGCCAGCGGAGCGGCTACGAAGACAGTCGTGAAGTACGAAATCATCTGCAGGGCATTGTACTGATGCCAGCCGGAAGGAGGCGGGAAGTCGAGTGATGCGTACTGGATCGCGGTCGAAGCCGCGTGGGGAAAGATATCCCATGACTGCGGAACGAACCGTTGCCATTGGTCGGTCGCGAAGAGAAGGACGACGAACACGACCCCATTGAGTAGCCAGAACGTAGCGAGGGGGAAATGCCATCCGCGCGCCAAACCAACCGCGTGCCGCACACCCGGCAATCCAAGCCAATGCGGAAGAGCCAGAGTGTCGTCCTTGGCCGTCCACACCCGATCGGTCGGCACAGGCCCCCGGAGGCGGAACCATTCAGTCCCTGGCGTGCAGTGGCCGTTGGAGTAGAAACGCGGATGCTCGACCAGGATTTGAAGCCCGGAGCGGAACATGAAGATCATGATGAACATGTTTAGGTAGTGTTGAGCCCGCAGCCACCAGGGAAATCCGTCCGTCACCGGCTGGGAAAAACTGCCGGTACCGGGATACTGCTGAATGAATGCCTGGACGTCGGGCATCGTCCTGAGCTGCTGGGCCGTAGCGACCGCGATGAGAGCAAGGGCGAACCCCACCGGTACCACCACGGTCAGAATCTGTTGAGTGCTGAACCACTTCTTGCTGAAGCGGATCTGCGGAAGGGAGGCAATCTCCTGCTCGAGACCGCCGGCGAAGGACTTGATGTCTACCCGGTCGTGACCCTTGGTGAGTTGTGCCGCCATCTCCTCCGTGGATGAGTTCTCGGACTGGTCCATGATCCTCCCTTTCATCGCTCGTCCGGTGGCTTCACCCTAGAGCATCACGTTCGCGCGGAACTCGTCCCGCCACTGTTTCCACACGTCGTGGTCGCCCTTCAGGGCCATCAGGCCCTCCTTGACCTTCGACATGCCGAACCCCCAGGCCTCGTTGATCTCGATATGCGGAGGCATGGTGAGCTCGCCGGGGCTCACGATCGCGTCGATGATGAAGGGCTTCGTCGAGGCAAGGGCCTGTTCGATGGCTGGCGCGATGTCCTTCGCGTGCTCGACGCGCACACCCTCGCCACCGCAGGCTTTCGCGTACATTGCGAAGTCTGGGTTCAGCAGGCTCGTGGCCTCGGGATTCGTAGGCAGGCCCATCACCTCGACCTCCATCTTCACGAAGCTGAGCTCACTGTTGTTGAAAACGATGACCTTGATCGGCCAGTCGAACTTCACGGCAGTGACGAAGTCGTTCATCGACATGCCGAAGCCGCCATCGCCGCAGAACGCCCACACCTGGCGCTTCGGGTCGATAGAGGCGGCCCCGAGCGCGACTGGCAGACCGGAACCGAGCGAGCCGTGGTTGAATCCGCCCACGACGCGCCGCCCACCCGAGAGGTTCACCTGGCGCGCGAGCCAGACGGTGCATTCTCCCACGTCGCAAGCGAAGATCGCATCCTCGCTTGCCCGGTCGCTGATCGCGCGGGCGAAGAGCTGCGGATGGAGCGGCTCGTCGGTCCGTGAGAGACTGGCCTGCTTCTCCATCTGCTTAAGCCATTTGTCGCGCAGCTTGTAGAGGTGGTCGCGGAAATGCGACGAGTCCCCTTTCACCTGCGGGCCCAGCACCTCGAGCGTCGCACCCACGTCTCCGATGAGCCCCAGGCTCACCGGTGCCCGGCGCCCGATGTGATCGATCTTGCGATCGACCTGGATGATAGGCCGGTCGGCGGGCAGGAACTCATCGTATGGGAAGTCGGTGCCCAGCATCAGCAGGACGTCACAGTCGTTGACGGCGTGGTAGCCAGCGGGGTTGCCGATCAGGCCGGTCATGCCGACCACCGGGTCTTCGGAGGTGTCGAAGATGTCCTTCGCACGCAGCGTGTGGACGATCGGCGCTTGAAGGTTCTCGGCCAGGGCCAGCACCTCGTCACGGGCGTCGCGGCAGCCGATGCCGCAGAAAATCGTGACGCGCTTGCCCTGGTTCAGAATCTCGGCCGCCTTTGCGACCTGAGCCGCAGGCGGCGCGGTGCGCGGCAGCTCGTGGATCAGCGGGTGAGTGAAATGCTCGCTCGGAAGATCTTCGCCGATGACGTCGGCGGGCAGCTCGATGCGGGTGACGCAGCGCTCGACCAATGCCTTCTGCACCGCGATCTCGGCCATTCGGGGCATCTGCGCGGGAGTCTCGATGATCGCCTGGTAGGCACAGACGTCGTCGAAGACCTTCGTCAGGTCCATTTCCTTGTGAAAATCGCTGCCGCGCTCCTTGCGGGCGATCTGGCCGGTGATCGCGACGACTCCGGCACCCTCTTTCTGGGCGTTGTAGAGACCATTGATGAGGTGCAGGGCTCCCGGCCCCGCGGTGCCGGCGCAGACGCCGATCTTGCCCGTGAGCTCGGAGTGGGCCGCCGCCGCGTAGGCCGCGTGCTCCTCGTGGCGCACCCCGATCCAGCGGAAGCGGTCGTCGTTGCGAATGGCCTCCAGCAACGGATTGATGACATCTCCCGTCATGCCGAAGACCTCGCGTGCTCCCGCCTCGGCGAGAATGTCGAGCAGGCTCTGGCAGATGCTGCGACTCATGGGGTACCTCCTTGCATGACTCTCCCTTTTCAACGATAGACCGACTCCGGCGTCGAGGGGAAGGAGATTTCATGGGATTGCTCGAGCGAATCCGTCCGTTCATCATGCCGACCCTGGTCGCGCTGGTGCTCGCGTGCATCGGCCTCGGACTCGTCGCACCCGGGTTCTACTGGGGCCTCGCGCTCACCGGACCGCTACTCCTCCTGGGCATCTACGACCTCTTCCAGAAGAAACACAGCATCCTACGCAACTACCCGGTGCTCGGGCGCATGCGCTTTCTGCTCGAGGGCGCGGGCCCCGAGCTCCATCAGTACTTCGTCGAGAGCAACACCAGCGGCCGGCCCTTCAACCGCGACTACCGCACGCTGATCTACGAACGCGCCAAAAATATCGACAGCGTGAAGCCCTTCGGCACCGAGCTCGACCTCTACTCCCAGGGCTACGGCTTCATCGGTCACTCGATCGACCCCAAGCCCATCGTGGAGAACGCGGGCCGGAAGCTGCGGGTCGAAGTGGGTGGACCGCACTGCAAAAAGCCGTACTCCGCCTCGCTGGTCAACATCTCGGCCATGAGCTTCGGAGCGCTCAGCGCCAATGCCATCCGTGCGCTGAACACGGCCGCCAAGCGAGGCGGGTTCGCGCACGACACGGGCGAAGGCGGCTTCAGCAGCCACCATCGCGAGCCGGGCGGCGACGTGATCTGGCAGGTCGGCACCGGCTATTTCGGCTGCCGCAACGACGACGGCACCTTCAACATCGACATGTTTGCGGAGCAGGCCAGCGAAGACCAGGTCAAGATGATCGAGTTGAAGATCTCGCAGGGAGCCAAGCCCGGCCACGGGGGCATTCTACCGGCCGCCAAGGTTACAAAGGAGATCGCGGACGCGCGCAAGGTCCCGGTCGGCCAGGACTGCTTCTCTCCGCCCGGCCACTCGGCCTTCTCGACGCCGATCGAGCTCTGCGAGTTTCTCGCCAAGCTACGCGAGCGCAGCGGCGCGAAACCCGTCGGCTTCAAGATCTGCATCGGACAGCCGCGCGAGTTCTTCGCAATCTGCAAGGCCATGACCGAGACCGGGATCGTTCCCGACTTCATCACTGTAGACGGCGGGGAGGGCGGCACCGGCGCGGCGCCGCAGGAGTACTCGGACTATCTCGGCATGCCGCTGCGCGAAGGACTCGGAATCGTCCACAACGCGCTGGTGGGGATCGGGGTCCGCAGCGACGTGCGCATCGCCGCCAGCGGCAAGCGCGCGGCCAGCTACGAGATCGCCTCGGCGATGGCGCTCGGGGCCGACTGGTGCAACATCGCGCGCGGCTTCATGTTCTCGGTCGGCTGCATCCAGTCGCAGACGTGCCACACGAACAAATGCCCGGTCGGCGTAGCCACCCAGGACTCACGTCTCCAGCAGGCGCTGGTCGTCGAGGACAAGGCGCAGCGCGCCTACAACTTCCACACGAATACCGTGCAGGGGCTGGCCGAGATGACGGCCGCCTGCGGCCTGGACCACCCGAACGAGTTCACGCCTCGACACCTCTTCGAGCGCATCTCGCCTCACGAAGTGCGTCGCTACGACCAGCTCTACGATTTCTTCGAGCCGGGGCAGCTGCTCGAGAACAAGGCGGGGCCGGTGCTCCAGCGATCCTGGGACGAGGCCAGCTCGAAGACCTTCCGGCACGTCTGAGGCGGAGCGGGCCGTGATTGACACTCTGGTTGCTCGGTTGGCGCGAAATGGCCGGCCTTCCGTTGCTACTCGCACCAATTTCGTGCCACTCGAAAACAAGCTACGGTCTCCCCCATGAAGACCACATCGGGCTGGCTAGTTCTCGCACGTCGCGCGGCTCTCATGTTGTTGGCCACCGTTCTCCTGGGCGGTCATTGCGGCATGGAAGAGCGCGGAACGGACCCGGCGATCGCGGACGTGCCGGATCCGACGACGCCCGCACCACCCAATAGGTTTCACCAGTGCGCCGAGTTCACCGAAACGCGACGCCCGTTCTTCGGCGAGCTCCACGTCCACACGACCTATTCACTAGACGCCAACCTCGAAGGGACGCGCCTCACCCCGAACGACGCCTATCGGTTCGCCCGGGGGTTTCCGGTCGCCCTGCCCAAAGTCGACAAGACCATTCGGATTGCCCGTCCTCTCGACTTTGCTGCCGTCACCGACCACGCGGAGTTCTTGGGCTTCATCGGCCTGTGCAACGATCCCAACTCCGGGCGGTACGAGAAGAGGGGCTGTCGAATCTACCGGAACCACCCAAACTGGGGCGTGATGGTGATCGACGCGCATCTATCCGACGAGAACAATTTCCACAATCCGCCACGCGCATGCGGCGATGCCGGGGACCACTGCTACCCCTACCGCGTCCAACTTTGGCAAGAGCTCCAAAAAGAGGCGGAGGCACACAACGACGAGAGCGACAAGTGCCGTTTCAGCACTTTCGTTGCCTACGAGTGGTCGGCATCTCCAGGCGACGGGGTCGTGAAGGTGGGCAAAGTACACAACATGCACCGCAACGTGATCTTTCGAAATGCGACGGTGCCCCACGTGCCCGTCGATTTCTTTGATGCTGCAGACCCCCAGAACCTTTGGGCAGGTTTGCGAAAGCACTGCCTCGACGCCGACAACGGGTGCGATGTGCTGGCGATCCCGCACAACGCGAACCTGAGCGCCGGGCGGATGTTCGACGACCGGATGCGGGAGCGGAAAAAAAAGGACGTGCCGCCGATGACCGCGGAGTACGCCCGAGAGCAAAACGCCATGGAGCCCTTGATGGAGATCTATCAGCACAAGGGCAGCTCGGAGTGCCTGCCTGGGCAGACCTCTGGCGACGAGCTTTGTGGGTTCGAGGTCGTTCCCTACGACAACCTGCGCGCGGCGAAAATGGACAAGCATCTCGCCGTCAACGTGGTCGACACGATGCGCTATGGCCTCGGGGAGGGGTTGAGGTTGGCCGAGAAGCTCGGCACGAACCCGTTTCAGTTCGGGATCATCGCGAGCACGGATAACCACCTCGGCCTGCCCGGCAACACCAACGAATCGGACTTCGTGGGAGGCGGCGGCGCAGGCGACGTCCACCTCGGAGACGACGTCACCGAGTTTCCCGATCGCGTTTTCTTTGGGGGAGGCGGGCTAGCTGGGCTCTGGGCCGAAGAGAATTCGCGCGAAGCGCTGTTCCGGGCGCTGAAGCGCAAAGAGACGTTTGGCACGAGTGGGACCCGCTTGTCGGTACGGATGTTTGGCGCTTGGGACTTGCCCAAACAGTGGTGCGGGATGCGCGATCGGGCGAAAGTGGGCTACGAACGGGGCGTCCCGATGGGCAGCGAGCTAACCTCGCCTCCAGGACCCGGCGCGCGGCCGGTTTTTGCCATCGAAGCCGTGGCGGATGCGGGAACGACGAAGCTTCCCGGAGCCAAGCTTCAACGCATTCAAATCGTCAAGGGCTACCTCGATGACGCAGGCAAACCCCAGACGCGCGTGTTCGATGTGGCGGGGGACGCCGAACGGGGCCAAGACTTGGATCTCGACACCTGTGAGCCCAGCGACGACGGCTTCAACACCCTTTGCACGACATGGCGCGACGAGGAGTTCCGCCCCGATCAAAGGGCGTACTACTACGTGCGCGTCACCGAGGTACCAACTTGCCGCTGGAGCACGCGGATGTGCGTGGCCGCGAAGTACGACTGCGACAACCAGAGCCGCAAGATCGACAAACAGTGCTGCGGCC
>CBDURI010000090.1:0-9321 GCA_965369435.1 uncultured bacterium | reverse complement strand
GACAGTAACCGAATGTCGCTTTTCGTTCGCTCCCCCACCACCTCTTTGTGAACACAGTAGTGCGCGTCGGCGTATGCGGAGATTTGGGGGAGGTGGGTGATGCAGAGGACCTGACTGTGTTGGGCGACTTCGTGGATTTTGCGGCCGATGACCTCCGCGACCGCGCCACCGATTCCGGCGTCGACTTCGTCGAAGACGTAGAGGCTTGCAGGACCCAGGCCGGCGAGGACGCGCTTGATTGCCAGCATGGCCCGCGAGAGCTCGCCGCCGCTGGCGATCTTGCGGAGCGGCTTGGCCTCTTCGCCGCGGTTTGGAGCGATGAGAAGCTCGGCGTGGTCGATTCCGGTGGGTGAAAGCCGCGCGCCTTCGACTCGGAGCTCCTGTGGGCCGCCCTCGAGGGGCGCCAGCTCGACCGTGACCTGGGCGTCGCCCATGCCGAGCGAGGAAAGCTCCTCGCTGATCGCCTTGCTGAGCTTGACGGCTGCTGCTTGTCGCTTGCTGCGAAGCGCGAGCGCGACCCGTGAAGCCTCTTCGAGTGCCTCGTCGAACTCACGCTGGTAGCGATCGAGACGCTCCTCGTACCGCTCGAGCGAGTCGAGCTCTGCGGCGGCCCGGTCGCGGTAGGCGAGGATATCCGCACCAGTGTCGCCATACTTCCTCTTTATTCGCGACAAGCGATCGAGTTGATCTTCGAGTGCCCCGAGCCGGTTCGGATCGAATGAAAGGTCGCGCGCGTAGCTGCCGAGCTCAGCCGCCGCGTCTTCGAGCTGCACGAGGGCATCGCGAACCTGTGCCGCCATCGGCGCAAGGCTCGGGTCAAAAGCAGACGCTTGCGCCACCGACGAAGCGATTCGCGAGATCGCACCACAGATCGAGCTATCGTCTGAATAGAGCTGTGCTTCCGCTTCTCCCGCCGCGGTGCCGAGCTTTTCTGCGTGCCGAAGCCGCTCGCGTTCCGCGACGAGTGCCTCTTCGTTCTCCAGCGCTTCCCGGAGGCTTTCGATTTCATTGACCTGGTAGCGCAGCAGGTCCTCCCGGTCCGCTTTGCCACGCTCCTCGGTCACGACTTCTTCGAGCCGTGCTCCGGCCTCCACGAGCGCTGCATGAGCTCGCCCGACGTCGTCGAGGAGCGACGTGTGTCTCGCAAATGCATCAAGGTAGGTCAGATGATGCCGGGAGTCGGCTAGCGAGTGATACTCGTGCTGTGACGAGATGTCCGCCAGGCCCTTGGTCACTTCCTTGAGCTGGGCGAGCGTGGCAAGTCGTCCGTTGATGTACGCTCGCGTTCGGCCCGTCGCACTCACGACCCGGCGGATCAACAGCTCCCCGTCGGTCTCGATGCCCTGGTCGCGTAGGGCGCTCAGCGCCTCGGGCTGATCGCTGAGGTCGAAAAGAGCCTCGACCTCGGCGGCCTCGGCGTCTGTGCGAACCACTTCGGGTCGTCCGCGTGCCCCGAGCACCAGCTGAAGAGCGTCGACCAGGATCGATTTCCCCGCGCCGGTCTCACCGGTGACGATGTTGAGCCCGGCATTGAACTCGACTTCGAGGGCTTCGATGATTGCGAAGCTCCGGACGCGGAGGCACGTCAGCACGGCGGAAGACCTAGCACAGGCATTGCGCCGGCGCTGCACAAGCGCTAGCAATCGTCGGGAATGGCCTCGTCGTCCGAAATTCGGGAATCGTTCCTGCGGTTCTTTGCTGAGCGTGAGCACGAAAGGGTCCCGTCAGGTCCGCTCGTCCCGCCCAATGACCCCACGCTCATGTTCGCGAATGCAGGCATGGTGCAATTCAAGGATGTCTTCACCGGCAAGGAAGAGCGCCCGTACTCACGTGCAACCACGTCGCAGAAGTGTATTCGTATCAGTGGCAAGCACAACGACCTCGAGAACGTGGGTGTCACGGCGCGTCACCACACCTTCTTCGAGATGCTCGGAAATTTCTCGTTCGGGAACTATTTCAAGCAGGACGCGATCAAGTTCGCCTGGGACTACCTAACCGACACGCTCGAGCTCGACCCGGAGCGGCTCGTAGTCACCGTCTTCGGTGGGGAGGATGGTCTTGCGCCCGCCGACGACGAAGCAGCGGCGATCTGGAAGGACGTCACAGGCTTTTCGGACGAGCGCGTCATCCGCTGCGGCGCCAAAGACAACTTCTGGCAAATGGGCGACACCGGTCCTTGCGGCCCGTGTTCCGAGATTCACTACGCCCTTGGCATCGACGACATCGACCCTCGCACGTTCGGCGATGAGCCTGCTGCCGACGGGCGCGGTTGGTTCGAGCTCTGGAATCTCGTGTTCATGCAATTCGAGCGTCATGAAGGCGGCAAGATGGAGGCCTTGCCGGCCCCGTCGATCGACACAGGTGCGGGGCTCGAGCGGATTGCTGTCGTCAAACAGGGCGTCCTGAGCAACTACGACACCGACCTCTTGCGGCCGGTGGTCGACTTGGCGGCCGAGATTTCGGGCAAGCGCTACCAGTCGAGCCAGTCCGAGGATGACGTGAGCATGCGAGTCATCGCCGACCACGCCCGGACCGCGGCATTCCTGATTTCCGAGGGGGTGTTCCCCGACAAAGATGGCCGGGCGTATGTCCTTCGCCGGGTGATGCGGCGTGCGATTCGCCATGGGCACCGACTCGGAATCGGCGAGCCGTTCCTGCATCACTGCGCTCTTCAAGTCGCCGACAACATGGGCGACGTCTACCCTCAGCTCAACGAGCGCCGCGCCTTGATCGAGGAGATCACCTATCAAGAGGAGGAGCGTTTCCGCCGCACCATGGATCGCGGCCTGCAGCTCATCGCGGACAATGACGAATGGGTCGAGCAGGACGGCACCCGTTCGCTCCCGGGCAAGGTCGCGTTTCGCCTCTATGACACGTACGGGTTTCCGCTGGGGCTCCAAGAAGTCATCGGGCAAGAGCAGGGCTTCGAAGTCGATCACGAGGGGTTCAATGAAGAGCTCGAGCAGGCTCGCGTGCGCAGTCAGGGCTCCAAAATCGGCAGTCGCGCGGTAGCCAAGGTGTATCCTGAGCTGGCCCAAAACATCGGAGCGGTGGAGTTTCTTGGGTACGACACGGAGAGCGCGCAGAGCGAAGTCCTCGCGCTGGTCGCGGACGGTGACCCCGTCGACGAGCTCGGCAACGGCGCGCAGGGCGAGATCATTACGCGCGCGACGCCGTTCTATCCGGAGCAAGGCGGCCAGGTGGGCGATCGTGGCGTCATCGAGATCAAGGGTTCGCGCTTTGAAGTCGAAGACACGCACAAGCCCGTCGATGGGCTGATCGTGCATCGTGGCAAGGTCGTGTCCGGCTCGTTCCACATGGGGGCGGAGGTCGAGCTCCTCGTGGACCATGGACTCAGGAGCGCGACCCGCCGCAACCACAGCGCGACCCATCTCCTGCACTGGGCTCTACGTCAGGTCGTCGGTGACACCGTGGCTCAGAAGGGCTCGCTCGTCGGTCCGGCGCGCCTTCGCTTCGACTACAGTGGGATCCGCCCTCTCGAAGCCGAGGAGATCGAGCAAATCGAAAATCTCGTCAACGCTCGCGTGCTCGAGAACACCGAGATCACGACCGAGACGCTTCCGATGGACGAGGCCAAGGCGCGCGGTGCGATCGGCATCTTCGAGGAGAAGTACGGGGACGTCGTCCGGATGCTCACTATTGGCCCCTCGCTCGAGCTCTGCGGCGGCACCCATGCGTATCGGACCGGCGACATCGGTTTGTTCAAGGTTCTCTCCGAAACAGGTCTTGCCGCTGGCGTGCGTCGCATCGAGGCGACGACGGGACTCAACGCACTCGGGCATCTGCGTCGCGTCGAATCGGAGCTCACGGGCGCGGCGGCGTTGCTCAAGGCGCCTGCCTCGAAGCTTCGCGACAGAGTCGAGCGTCTTTTGGAGCAGCAAAAGGAATCGCAGCGCGAGATCGAACGTTTGAATCGCTCGTTGATGTCCGGTGATAGCGCCGACCTCTCAGCGGAAGCGCGCGAAGTCGACGGGGCTCGCGTGCTAGGGGCGACGGTCGAGCTTGGCGATGCCGGTGCGCTTCGCGAGATGGCCGACCAGTTGCGGGACAAGCTCGCGCCTGCGGTCATCCTGCTTGGCTCGGCCAGCAAGGACGGTAAGAAGGCATTACTCGTCTGCAGCGTTTCGAAGGACCTCGTCGGTCGGTTCCGGGCAGGCGACATCGTCAAAGCCGCGGCGATGGTCGTGGGCGGGAACGGTGGAGGCCGACCCGATTTTGCCCAGGCTGGCGGCCCCGACCCGAGCAAGCTCGGCGAAGCGGTCACCAAAGTGTACGAGCTCGTGGGCGCCGCCTAGATGTCTGCGAAGTCCCAGATCATCGGCGCGGGGATCAACCTCTATCTCAACTCACGGCCGACGAAGTACGCGCTGCACACGGTCGGCCGAGTGCTCCGTGGCGGGCGTCGTCGCGCGCGGCTCTATTACCGCGCCGACGATCCCTACAGCCACCTGCTGGTCCAGGCCGCTCGACGATTGACGAGCGAGTACGGGCTAGAGATCGAGATCGTTCCGGTCGCCCACCCCAGCAATGCCGCCAACCCTGCGCCGGACATGCTGCTGCATCACGCGGTCCGCGATGCGTCCATTCTAGCCGAGAGCTATGGGCTGAGTTTCCCGCTGAACGCGGTGCCGCCTTCTGAAGACCGCACGCGACGGGCCCACGCCGTGCTGCTCGAACGTCGCTCTGCCGATGAACAGCTACAAGTCGCCGCGGAGCTGGGGGAGGCGGTCTGGGCTGACGACGGTGCGGCGGTTGCCGCGATCGTCGAGCGGTACGGGAGCGTGTCAGGCGAGGAGGTCCGGCCCGCACTCGAAGCCAACTACACTTCCCTCGAGCGTGCCGGGCACTACCAGCCGGGGATGCTCCACTACGGAGGCGAGTGGTATTGGGGCATCGACCGCCTCCACTACCTCGAGGAAAGGCTCCGACGAGAGGGGCTCGAAGGCGGTGTCGATTTGACGAGCGGCCCCGCGCCGGGTCTCGCGTCGATCATTCGGGGAGCGGCGGGGAGCAAGCCGCACATCGAGGTATTCATCTCGTTCCGTAGCCCCTACTCGTATCTCGCGATTCCCCAGTTGATCGAGCTTCGAGACCGTCACGCCGTCGACGTCACCGTTCGTCCTGTTCTCCCCATGGTGATGCGTGGCCTGCCCGTTCCGCGGGCGAAGAGGCTCTACATCGTGCACGATGCGAAGCGCGAGGCCGACCGCCTCGGGATCCCGTTTGGCCATGTCTGCGATCCGCTGGGGAAGGGCATCGGCTACTGCATGGCGTTGTTTTTCACCTGCGCCGCTGGCACGGGGCGCCAGCTCGAGCTGGCACGTTCGCTATTGCAGGGCATCTGGTCCGAGGCCCGAGATGTCGCGCATGTTCCCGACCTCGTGTTTCTTGCCGAGCGCGTCGGCATCAGCGAGCCGGAGGTGCGGGCGGCCATCGAGGACAGTAGCTGGAAAGAAAAGGGCAAAACGAACCGAGAGGCCCTCACCGACCTGGGTCTTTGGGGTGTCCCGTCTCTTCACATCGGGGCCTATTCTACCTGGGGACAGGACCGCATTCCGATCCTCGAAGCTGAAATCGCTCGTTTTTCTTCGCCCGTCTGAGGTTCTTTTCGAGTGAAAGACTTTACGGGGCGTCGATTTCCTGTGACATTGATCACGTGACCGTCCTCGAAGAGAAACTGGCCGGGGTGGACCAGGCACTCGTGGAGCTTGGCAAGACCGACGAGGAGATCTCCGAGGTTCGGGCTCGTTTCGCGGACGCCGAACGGCTCGACTTGAAAGCCGTCGATGGCGAGCTCAGCACACTTGCGGAGGGCGTGCACATCGCTCCGAGTCGCGCGCCCGAGGCGGCCGACGCAAGCTGGGACGACGAGAACACCGAGATCGAAATCATCGACGAGTCCGACTTCGTGTTGCTCGTCGACGAGGACGAGCTCGAGGAGCTCGAGAGGGTCGGAGAAGACGACGCGGTGAGGAGCTTGCCGCCCGCGATCCCGGGTGAAGGCGAAGAGGGTGAGGAGGGCGACGGCTTCTTCAAGAAGCTGTTCAGTGGCCGCCGGACCAGCAACCGCCCGGAGTAGCCCCGGTGTGCGGGCGAAAAGCTCCGCACACTAGAAATAGATCGTTCCGCCGAAGGTGAGCACTGCACCACCCGATGTGTTCGTGCTGCGGGTTCCGTCGATGAACTCGGGTCTTGGGTCGTTATCGACCCGATGGCGGATGATGCCGCGCGCGTCGACGTTCAGCGCGAAAGCCGGTGCAAGCCTGAGCTCGAGTCCGATGCCAGCCTGCCCGCCGATGTGCGTCATGCGCCGCACCTCGTTGAACGTGTTGACGCGGCCAAACGAGACTCCCGGTCCCATCAAGAAATAGAGCTGCAACTTGTGCTGCGGGTTCACGAAGAACAGCACGTTCGCGGTGAGTGGGATCTCGGTTCGGTAGAAGCCCTGGTAGTCGTTTCCCGCGAAGTAGCCGGAGCCCAGGTCGATTCCAACGTGCTCCTTGGGCCGGAAGCGGATCGCGCCGGAGAAACCGCCCATCACGACCTGCGGGCCGAAGGTGCCGCCAACGTCGAAGTGAAGCCCTAGCTTGCGGTCTCGCTTGGGCGGCGGAGGCTGCACGACCTGGGCTTGTGGGATCGACTTGTGCTTGACGACGACGACCGTCGGGGGGCTGGTTTTGATCACGACCTGGGACGATGCGTCGTCCGGGCGGACGACGACGACCTCGGCGTGTGCGGCCTCGGTGCTGGTCAGCACTACGGCGGACACGATGACTGGCAAAAGTATGAATCGAACCATGGGGCCACCTCTCGCTGTTCTACGAGCGGGCCTTGCGAAACATTCAAACATCGCCGCGTAGGCGACGAAAGAACGTGATTTCACATGGTTTTGGGCGCTAACTTACCGCGCGCCGGTCCTCGAGCGCGCGGCCCAGCGTCACTTGGTCGGTGAACTCGAGCTCTCCGCCATGCGGGACGCCCGCTGCGATCCGCGAAACGCGCACAGGTGAAGACGAGAGCGCGTCCGCGACATACAGCGCTGTCGCCTCGCCTTCGACGTTCAGCGGCGTCGCGATGATGATCTCTTTGACCTTCTCGTCGGCGATCCGACGTTCCAAAGCATCGAGGGGGAGCTGATCCGGACCTATGCCGTCGAGCGGGGCCAGTAAGCCGTGCAGGACGTGATAGCGCCCACGGAAGCTTCCCAGCGCTTCGAGGGCGATCAAGTCCGGCACCTTCGCGACTAGGCAGATGAGCGACTCATCGCGCCGAGGATCTTGGCAGATCGAACATCGGGACTCAGCGCCGTAGTTACCACAGAGCTCGCATCGCGTGACATCGTCGTGGATCGTACCGAGTGCGCGGCCCAGCGCTTCTGCGTACTGCGCGTCTCCCTCGAGGACATAGAAGGTCAGTCGCGCGGCGGTTCGCTCCCCGACGCCGGGCAGCCGAGCTAGCAACGAGATGAGCGATGCGATCGGGTCGTTGGCCATCATCGTTCGACCCTCTCAGTCCGCCTCGATGTGTACTTTCAGCTTCCCAGCTGATTCGGGAAATACGTCGACGGCTTCGCGAACGAGCGGGTGGTTGAGCGCCTCTTTGCGCTTTGCCTCGACCTCCGCCTCTTTGCGCTGAGCGGCGACCGCGGCCACGGTCTTGGTCACCGCCTCGCCCTGTGCATCAAACCGAATTTCGATCTTGGGGCGCGAGCCGAGCCGTTGCTCCGCGATCTGCACGATCGCCGCGATCGATTCCGGCGACTCCGCCTGGCGCCCGTAGAACGAGCCGTTCTTGAAGGAAAGGACGATCCGGTCCGGGCCGACTGCCTTCGGAACCCCATGCTCGAGCACCGCTGCGAGCGCCGGTTGCTGTTGCTCGAGGGCGCCTACCAACTCTTCCCACTCCTGCAGCGCCGCCCTTCGGAGCGGCGTAAGCACCTCTCCGCTGCTGGTGTGAAAACCGCCCGAGTGCTTGGTCGCTGGCATGATCGGTTGGTCCGGGTCTTGTGGCTTCGCTTCAGGCTCCGACGTGGCTTGTGGCGCCGCAGCAGGCTTGGGTTGAGCCTTTGCTTTCGGGTTCGGCTTGCGAGGGCGACGACTTCCCGTCCTTCCCGTCGGGCCTCCGACCGAGCCTCCCGTTGCGCCAGAGCTTCCTTGGAGCGCGTCCAGTCGAGCTAGGAGCGCGGACACCGACTGAAGGGGTGGTCGAGTCGCGACCCGGACCAGTCCCATTTCAAGCATGAGCTTCGGGTTGGGGCTGTGGGCCATCTCGTCCATCACCATCGACATCGCTCGAAATGCACGCTGGAGCTCGAGGATGTCGATGTCGCCGATGAGGGCCTCGGCGGCCTCTCGCTCTTCTGGGACCCATTCGGCCGGATCGCCCGCGCCTAGCTTGAGCACGACGAGGTCGCGCATCAGTAGAAGCAACTGGCGGGCAAAGTGCGGCATGTCGACGCTCTTGTTAGCCAGGCCGTCGAGGGCGCCGACGACCCCCGCACCGTCACCTTCGAGCACTGCGCGGACTACGTCGTAGAGCGCCTCCCGTGCTGCAATTCCGAGGCTCGCCGCCACCGTGTCCGAGGTGATCCGATCGTCGGAGATCGCGACGAGTTGATCCAGCAGAGTCAGCGCGTCTCGCATCGACCCGGCCGCCTCGCGGGCCACAACGGAGATCGCCTCGTCGTCCGCCGACAAGGACTCCGCATCGAGAATCGTGCGCACCCGCTCAGCGATGAGCCGGTGGGGGATCAATCGAAAATCGTACTGCTGACATCGCGAGCGGATCGTCACCGGCACCTTGTGGCCTTCGGTGGTCGCGAAGATGAACTTGACGTGATCCGGCGGCTCCTCCAGCGTCTTCAGGAAGGCGTTGAACGCGCCCGTCGACAGCATGTGAACCTCATCGACGATGACGATCTTGTAGCGGTCGCGCTGGGGCCGGTACGGGAGAGATTCTTGGAGACGGCGCACGTCTTCGACGCTGTTGTTCGACGCGCCGTCGATCTCCTGGACGTCCACGTCGATGCCCGCCGTGATGTCGAGGCAGGGGCCGCACTCGTTGCAAGGGGTCGGAGTAGGGCCCTTTTCGCAGTTGAGCGCTTTGGCGAGCAGGCGTGCCGTGGTGGTCTTGCCGACACCACGAACCCCCGTGAACAGGAAGGCGTGCGCGACGCGATCGGCGTTGATGGCGTTGCCGAGCGTTCGCGCAACGTGCTCCTGACCGACTAGGTCTTCGAAGCTTTGCGGTCGGTATTTCCTCGCGAGAACGGTGTACGCCATGGAGCGAGCGACCCTATCA
>CBDURI010000089.1:0-9534 GCA_965369435.1 uncultured bacterium | reverse complement strand
CCGTTTCGTAGTCCCAGAACTGCTCAATCCCTGGCTGGGCGCGGGTGAAGAGCTCCCCCGATGCCCCGGCGGCGAACTTTATGGTGTCGCACCCGACAAGGACTACAGATAGCAGCGTCAGAAGCAAACAGCACTTGGCCTTGAACGACACGGCCCCTGAGTAGATAGGAAAACGAGAGGGATCACAAGCCGGGATCCTTTCTTGCGTCCTAGCGCCGGGCGCTTGCGATCCACGTGACGCCGCCCACCACGACCTTGTGGCCCTTGCGCAGGCCCTCAGCGGCCTCACCGATTTTCCGCACGACCTCGGCCTGCGTGTCTTCTGGCAACTGGCGTATCAGCGCAGTGATGGGGCCCGCCAGATCACTCATCACCTCCCAGTACGCAGGTCCACTGTCGACCTCCACCATGTCCACCGACAGCTCTTCCACCTCGATCTCCGAAAAGCCCGCCTGTTCTAGTGTTGCGCGCAGCCGCACCGGGTCGGCGAAGGCGAAGATGCCGGGAGCGTTCGGAAGCGGGGCGGGCACGTCGATGTACTCGCGGAGGATCGAAAGCGGCAACGCTGCAAAAGGATTGCGCGCCGGCTCCGCCCAGGTGGCCACCGCCACGCGGCCACCGTCACGTAGGGCGGCGCGGGCGCGGCGAAGGGCGGCCACTGGATCGGGCATGAACATGATTCCCCAGCGGCAGGTCAGAGCATCGAAGCTGTCCGCATCCACGACGAGGACCTCGGCATCCACGCAGCGGAACTCGACGTTCGAGAGCCCATCCCGCTGTGCCTTCTCCCTCGCGAACGCCAGCATGTCGTCGACCAGGTCGGTGCCCAGCACGAAGCCCGAGCTTCCGACGCGCCTGGCCGCGGTCAGTGCAGGCTCGCCGGTGCCCGACGCCAAATCGAGAAGGCGCGTCCCCGTATCGATCCCCGCCAGCTCCAGCATCCGCTCGGCCACGGGCGCGACGCCCGTCGAAATCAGATCGTCGTGCTTGCGCCAACCTGGCGCCGTCGCCGTCCAGGTGGCGTGCTCACGTTGCTTGATGGCCTCTGCATCAGGTGTCGTCATGGCGAGGATAATCTCACGGGGTCCCGCAGCTGTCACCTGGTCCCAAGTACCGCAACCCACGTCCGGACGGAGAGTGAGCTAGCAAAACTGACTGGCAACGCCCAGTCCAAGACGCTACATGTACCGGGCGCGCCGCCAGGGAGAAATGCTATGCCTTCTCGAGAGCAAATGTGGAGCCAAGTCCCCGATGAAGTCGATGTCGCCGTCGTCGGCGGGGGCATCACCGGAGCAGGCATTGCGCGCGATGCCGCGCGACGGGGTCTACGCGTGGCGCTCTTCGAGATGGACGACCTCGCGTATGGCACCAGTTCTCGGTCGAGCAAGCTGATTCACGGTGGGCTTCGGTATCTAGAAACCTACGAGTTCAGTCTCGTCTTCGAGTCGGTCAGCGAGCGTCGCGTTCTTCTCGACCTCGCACCTCACTTGGTGAACCCATTGGCGTTTCTGTTTCCCGTCTATGAGGGAACGCGACGGAGCATGTTCATGATCGGCGCGGGGATGTGGCTCTACGAGGGCCTCTCGCTCTTCCGTTCACCGAAAAAGCATCAGCGGCTCAAGCCAAGCGAGGTTGCCGAGTTGGAGCCGATTCTCAAGCAGGAGGGGCTCGAGGGAGCGCCGCTCTACTACGACTGCTCCACGGACGATGCGCGCCTAACGCTCGAGAGTGCGTTGGATGCAGCGGACCACGGTGCGGTGATCGTAACGCATGCTCCGGTGCAAGGGTTCACGAAGGGCGAAAGTGGCCGTGTGTCCGGAGTGACCATCAAGAACGCGCGTGACGGCACGGTGCGCGACGTCCGGGCGCACGTGGTGATCAACGCAACCGGTCCGTGGACCGACGACACGATCGCGATGAGCGGCTCCGAGACAGGCAAGCTGATCCGGCCGACCAAGGGCATACACATCGTAGTCGATGCAAAGAAGCTCCCGGTAAGGCATGCAGTCGTTTGCTTCCATCCTACCGACGACCGAGTGCTGTTTGCACTGCCCTGGGGCGAACGCACGTACGTGGGTACGACCGACACCGACTACGATGGAACCCCTGGCGAAGAGCACGCGACGTCCGAAGACGTGGACTATTTGATCGAGGCCGCCAACGCGCATTTCCCGAGTCATCCGATCCGACGCGACGATGTGATCGCGACCTGGGCGGGCTTGCGCGCTCTCATCGCCTCCGAACCCTCCGAACAGGAGGTTGCCGAGTCGAAAGTGAGCCGCGAGCACGAGATCATCGTGGGCGAGGACGGCCTCATCACGATCGCAGGTGGCAAGCTCACGACCTATCGAAAGATGGCCGAGGAAGTCATGAACACCGCCGTCCAACTGCTGCGTCTCAGCGATCAGCTGCCTGAGAAGCTCACTGCAACCGATAGCGACACGGCGCCGCTTCCCGGTGCGATCGGCTGGCCGGCGGATGACGACCACGAAAAGGTGGCAAGGAAAGTCAGTGAAGTGGTGCAGGGACGCCTTTCGGAAAAGACCTGTCTGTACCTGGTCAACGCTTACGGGATGCGAGCGATTTGGATTGCGGAGCGGTGTCGGGCGGACCCGAGCCTGTGCGAGCCGATCATCGAGGGCCGCCCGGAGATCATGGCGCAGGTCGATTTCGGAGTCGACGAAGAGCTTGCGGCCACGGTGAGCGACATCATGATTCGTCGCACGCAGATCTTCTTTCGGGACCTCGACCAGGGTCTCGGTGCAACCGAGAAGGTAGCGAATCGAATGGCTTCACTGATCGGATGGAGCGACGACGAGCGGCAGCGCTGGCTTGATGCGTATCGCGCTGAAGTGGCCCTGTCGCGTCGTTGGAAAGAAAGAACTCAGATCGAGAACGCACCATGAGAAGACCGCTACCGAAGCGACGCATCGCCGTGGCCGGGTTGGTTGCGCTAGCCGGCATTGCCGCGATCGCATATGTGCGTTGGGGCCGTGCTTCATCTGACGACCTCGTGCTCTATGGCAACATCGACGTGCGTGAAGTGAACCTCGCCTTCAATGAGAGCGACCGTGTCACGCGTATGTACGTGGAAGAAGGGGACGCTGTAGTGGCAGGCCAGCTGTTGGCAGAGCTGGACGGCGCTCGCCTACAGCATGCGATGCTCGAGGCGAAAGCGCGAGTGGCAGTGCAGGGCGCGGCGGTCGCGCGATTGCGTCGTGGGAGCCGGCCCGAAGAGATCCAGCGTGCACGCGCCGACGTAGCAGCCGCCAGAGCGCAGCTGCGCGATGCTCGAACCACCGCCGCACGTTTCGCACAGGCCGTAAAGACGGGCGCCGCTTCCAAGAAGGACGCCCAGGATTCCGTTACAGCCCACCAGACAGCGCGGGCGCGCCTCGACGCGGTCCGACAGAATCTCGAGTTGGCCATCCAGGGACCGCGCACGGAAGATATCGAGGCAGCCGAAGCCCAGCTCCAAGCGAACGAAAACGCCCTGGAGCTAGCGCAGCACCGGCTGGCGGATGCGAAGCTCTATGCGCCTGCAGCGGGGATCGTCGTCATCCGTATCGCCGAGCCTGGAGCTGTCGTGCTTCCCAACTCTCCGGTCTACACGATCGCGCTGACCGATCGCGTGTGGGTACGCACCTATGTACCGGAGACAGTCCTCGGACGCGTGTACTCCGGAATGAAGGCCAACATCAGCAGCGACTCATTCCCGGACCGATACTATTCCGGCTCGGTCGGCTTCATCTCGCCGACGGCGGAATTCACGCCCAAGCCCGTCCAGACTCCGGACCTGCGAACGAGCCTCGTGTATCGGATGAGGGTGTATGTCGACAATCCCGATCGCAACCTGCGCCAGGGCATGCCCGTCACGGTAGCTCTCCTCGATGATGAACCACGGAAGCAGCCGGTGGTGCCAGCTGATGCATCCCAGCCTGAGGTGCCGCCGTGAGCGGAGCGGCAGGGCCTGCGTCGAGTCCGGCCGTACCCGATGCCCCAGAGCCCGGCGACTTCGCTATCGACATCCGCGGGCTCACCAAAACGTTTCCGACGCGCGGAGGAAGGGTTAGGGCGCTTCAGAATCTCGATGTGCGGGTGCGTCGCGGAGGCGTCACGGGTCTCGGGGGTCCGGACGGTGCGGGCAAAACGACGTTGATGCGACTGATTGCCGGCCTACTGTCTCCTGATGCGGGACAGCTGCGCGTCCTCGGGCTCGATGCAGTACAGCAGGCCGAGGCCTTGCGCGGGCGCGTCGGCTACATGCCTCAGCGTTTCGGTTTGTATGAGGATCTGTCGGTCCAGGAGAACCTCGCGCTTTTTGCCGATCTGTACGGATTGCCGGAGGAGCAGAGGGTTTCGCGCTTTTCGGAGTTGATGGAGTTTACGGGCCTGGGCCCCTTCCGCGCCCGGCTCGCGGGGCGTCTCTCTGGGGGGATGAAGCAAAAGCTCGGCCTCGCATGCACCTTGATCCATCCGCCGGAGCTGTTGCTGCTCGATGAGCCAAGTGTGGGCGTCGACCCGATCTCTCGGCGAGAGTTATGGAAGATCGTCCGCCTGCTGACAGGTGGCGGCATGACCGTCGTTTGGAGCACGGCCTACCTCGATGAAGCGGAGCGCTGCGACGACGTCCTTCTTCTGCACGAAGGGCGCCTCGTGGCCCAAGCATCGCCCTTAGAGCTCATCGAACCGATGCACGGCCGAACCTTTGCGATGCCCGTGCCTGCCGTAGACCGACGCAGCGCCGCCCGGTTCGCCAAAGCGATTCCCGGTGTGGTCGATGCAGTCATCCAGGGCAGCACCGTGCGGGTGCTCCTCTCTGAAGGCGCGCCCGAGCCGGATCCGCGCGCCTTGCTTCCGAATGCAGAGGGCTTGCCGAAACGCATGAGCACTGTCGAGCCTCATTTGGAAGATGCGTTCATCGCATTGCTGCGTCAGCGAGCGGACGCCCGGGCCAAAAATGCCTCGGCCATCGACGAGCTCCCCCATGCGTCCGTCACCGCGCCCAGTCGAGCCACCGAGGCAGCTGCGCCGGGCCCCGTGATCAGTATCCGCGATCTGACCCGCGTCTTCGGCGATTTCACCGCGGTGGACCGGCTGAGCTTCGAAGTCCTCCGGGGTGAGATCTTCGGCCTGCTTGGTCCCAATGGCGCCGGCAAATCGACGACGTTCCGGATGCTATGCGGCCTGCTTCCGCCTTCCTCGGGCGAAGCGCGCGTACTCGGGATCGACCTGCGGGACTCTGCTCCCGAGGCCCGCGCGCGGATTGGCTATATGTCACAGAAGTTTTCTCTTTACGGGATCCTGAGCGTGGAACAGAATCTGAGGTTCTTTGGCGCGGTTTATGGGCTCGTTGGCGCCCATCTCGTCCAGCGCATTGCGGTTATTCTCGAGGAGTTCGGCCTTGCTGAGGTCGCCGACCGCACGAGCGATGACCTTCCTCTGGGCTTCAAGCAACGGTTAGCGCTCGGCGCCGCCCTCCTGCACGAGCCGGAAATCCTGTTTCTCGACGAGCCGACCTCAGGGGTGGATCCACTCACGCGGCGCGAGTTCTGGGACCGTATCAACGCGCTGGCGGAGGCCGGCGTTACGGTGCTGGTAACCACCCACTTTCTCGACGAGGCAGAGTACTGCGATCGAATCGGGATCATCTATAGAGGGAAGCTCATCGCCCTCGGGTCACCAGACGAGCTCAAGAGCCGCTATCGAGCTCCTGACCTCCAGGAGCCCACTCTCGATGATGCCTTCGTCGCCATGATCGAGGCCGAGGACGAGGAGCTCGCGCGGTGAGCTCGCTCTCCAGCTCTCAGGCTCGGCGCATGCGGATGCGTGGCCTGATTCGTAAGGAAGCGATCCAGATCCTGCGCGACCCGAGCAGCATTGCCATTGCCTTCCTGCTCCCGGTCGTCCTGCTCCTGTTATTTGGATATGGGATCTCGCTGGATGCGCGCAATGTGCCGGTGGCCATCGTCGTCGAAGCGCCTACCGCTCACACAGCGAGCTTTGCCGGATCTTTCGAGCGATCGCCATACTTCGAGCCTCGCCAGCTCCGTCACCGTAAGGAAGCGGAGGAGTTGCTCGTGCGTGGCGAGGGGTACGCCGTCGTGGTGCTTCGCTCCGACTTCTCGCGCCGCTACCGTGATCCTGGTGGCTCACCGATACAGGTCATCGTAAATGGCACCGATGCCAACACAGCCCGGCTGGTCACCGGATACATCGAGGGCGTGTGGGCCACATGGCTGACGAAGGTCGCCCAGGATGAGGGCGTGCCGCTTGCAATGCCCGTCGTCCTTCAATCCAGGGTCTGGTTCAATGAGGCGGTCAGCAGCCGTAACTACCTAGTTCCAGGTCTCATCGCCATCATCATGACATTGATCGGCGCGCTCCTTACAGCCCTCGTCATCGCCAGGGAGTGGGAGCGGGGCACCATGGAAGCCCTCTTGGTCACGCCCGTCTCGACCTCCGAGATCTTGCTCGGCAAGCTCATCCCTTACTTCGTGTTGGGGATGGGCGGCATGGCGCTGTCGGTGGCCATGGCGATCCTCCTCTTTGGCGTACCTTTCGAGGGCTCCTTCATCGTACTCGGGGTTGTATCGGCACTCTTCTTGCTGACCGCGCTCGGAATGGGCCTTTTGATCTCGACCGTCTCCAAGAATCAGTTCGTCGCCGGGCAAGTCGCGATCATCGTGACCTTCCTGCCCGCTCTCCTCTTGTCCGGCTTCATCTTCGATATCGCGAGCATGCCCACCGTCGTGCAGTGGCTCACCCACGTGATCGCAGCGCGCTACTTCGTCGCGCTCTTACAGACCATCTTTCTGGCAGGCAATGTGTGGGATGTGATCATTCCAAACGCTCTGGCACTCGCTCTGATGGCCGTTTTCTTCCTCGGCATGACCTGGCGCAAGACGCCCAAGCAGCTGGAGTGAAGCCGCGATGTGGTTTCGCGTCCGAGCACTGATGATCAAAGAGTTCCTGGCGGTCTGGAGAGACCCTCGAAGCCGCGCCATCCTGATCGGGCCACCAATCATCCAGCTTCTCGTATTCGGATACGCGGCCACCTACGACCTCCAAGACGTCCCGATCGCATTCTACAACGAGGACGGCGGAGCAGACGGCCGAGAGCTGCTCGCCCGGTTTGCTGCCTCGTCCGTCTTCCGCCCCGTGGCCCATCTCGAGAAAGAGGACGACATCGCCCGTGTAGTCGATTCCCGCGAGGCAGCTGTGGTGGTGCACCTGGGGCAGACTTTCTCGCGTGACCTGCGTCTCGGATTTCCAGCTCCCGTGCAGATCATCGTCGACGGCCGCAATTCCAACACGGCGTTGATCACGGTGGGTTATGCGAACGCCATCGTGCGCGAGTTCAACATAGATTGGCTGCGGCGCACCGGTAAGTCATTGCCCCCGGCGAGCTTGGTGGTGCGCTCCTGGTTCAATCCGAACCTGCACAGCCGTTGGTTCATCGTGCCCGGGATCGTGGCGCTACTCACCTTGGTCGTCACCCTCATAGTGACCGCACTTTCGGTAGCGCGGGAACGCGAGCTTGGAACTTTCGATCAACTCTTGGTCACGCCACTTCGCCCGATCCACATCCTGATCGGCAAGTCCCTGACACCGCTGTTGATCGGACTCGTCCAAGGGACCGGCATCGTGATCGTCGCGGTGCTTTGGTTCCGCATCCCATTTCTCGGAAGTGTGGCTCTGCTTTACTTGGGCATGACCTTGTACCTTCTGGCGGTCGTGGGCGTGGGGCTCATGATCTCGTCCTTGGTGCGCACCCAGCAGCAGGCAATCTTGGGCGCTTTCCTCTTCCTGGTCCCCTCGGTTCTGTTGTCGGGCTTCGCAACGCCGATCGCCAACATGTCAGAACCCATTCAGCTGTTCACCTACCTGAACCCAATGCGTTACTTTCTGGTGATCGTGCGGGGGCTTTTCCTCGAGGGCATGTCGGCGGAGCTGGTGGCCCAACAGCTGTGGCCCCTAGCATTGATCGCCGTCGCGACCCTCGCCTCGGCGAACTGGCTCTTCCGTCACCGACTGTCCTGATCTCCGATTTGGACTAACTATCCCTTCACTACCTCGCCGTGGCACGCGCTCAGAGTATTGAGCCTGCGCGGTCGCCTGGTTTCACAGCGCGGCTGCCGGTCTGACGAGGACACTTCCCCAGAGCATCGCTCGGTCGTCGGCGGCCCGATTCGCCGGCGAGCTGGCGTTCGTGTCACCGAAGCTGCGGAGCACGGTAGCTGCCCCAGGAGCGGCGGCCCGTTTCACAGCGGCAAAGAGCCTTTGCTCATAGGCCTCGTCGACCCCGTCCAAGATGTTCGAGAGCGTGAAACCGTCGAAGCTGCCGGCCGCTTCTTGCTCGAGAAACTCCGCCGCATCCGCATGCACGAGCCGAATGTCCTTTGCTTCCGGGGGCGGCGGGTCGGGGGACAGCTCGCCCAGTAGCAGGGAACGAGCGTAGGGGTTGCTGCGATTGGGGTGCCGCTCGAAGCAGCGTTCCATTCGCCCGCGCATGACGACTCCGAGTCGTTTGGGCAGGAAATCGAGCAAGCGTGGGGCGTAGACCGAGCGCAGCGCAATGAGCGAAAAGAGCCCATCGAGGGCGGTGCGGAAGCGCCAGGTGTTGAGGTGCCGTTGCCAATACTCCATCTGTTCCGCCGGGTCGTCGAGCTCGAGGAAGGCGCGCACCCGCGATGGCCACCAGCCCGCGAGGGGGCCGAAGAACCGAGCGAAATCCATGACCCGTTCGGCCCTCCCGCGGAATCCGAGATCGCCATCGAAGCGGCGCTCCGCGTAGGCGAGTTGGACAGGATTGATGTCGACAGCGACGACCTCATGATGGGGAGCGAGCTTCATGGCGGTGCACCCCGCTGACGCGATGCAGAAGATACGGCTCCCTGGCTGGAAGGCGTCGAGCTCGATGGACGCGTCTTCGTACATGCGTCCGAACAGCACTTGGCGCGGGCCGACACGTGCGTCGAGACGGCCCCGTTCCCACAGCGTCACGGCGGCCGTCATGGAGCGGTCCCTGCCGGGATGCTGGCGGCGACCCAGGCCAGGACGAGGAACGCGAAGTTCTTGACTAGCATGCCGCGCGGATCGTGAATGACGTGCCGGGCCCAGAAAAACCCGTTGGCATTCAGGGACACGAGCAAGACGGTTTGCGCAACTGCGCAGAGCAGTGGAGCCGCACCCGTCAGAACCCACACTGCGAGGGTGACCTCGACGACTCCTAGTGTCATGAGAAACGGCACGCCGAAGCGCGGCCCATAGCGCGGCACCGCCTTGACGACCTCGAATTCGCGCGGCTCCCCGCGGAGCAGCTTGCACCACAGGCCTTCGTAGAGCCAGACCGCGGCAACTGCCGCACGAATCAACCAATACGGTGGCATGAGCTCGGGCATGTCGACCTCCCTGTAGCGTTCACGGCGACTCGATCGTGCGTCGCATGGAGCGCAAGAGATAGCGGTGGAACCAGTGGCAGACCATGGCTTCGAGCGGTCTCCAGAACCAACGCGGCCACTTGGTACTGGC